>JASLVU010000100.1 GCA_030741225.1 Candidatus Poseidoniaceae archaeon
CCTTCTGTATCTCTCAATTGGTGGTGGAGTTATTCTCTTGGTTCTGTTCTTAGTGGTTCTGATTCGCGTTGTTACCAAGAAGAAACCAAAACAGAACCTGTCAGCAGATATTCAGCAACCAATTATTCTGCCTGATGAACCAGAATTCGAGGATGATTTTGGTTCTGATCTCGATGACATGTTTAGCGACCTTGATGAAGAATCACAAGAATCCGATGAATTTGATGATTTATTCGACGACTTGTAATGTCTTGTGGCGCTTTCGATAGGGTCTGCGAATCTTGATTTTTAGTAACGTAACATAGGTAACAGTCATAGGATTGGTGTTACGGCCAACACCTACCCATTGGGTAGGTGCATTTATGCTCAATTTACAAGGAAAAACTGCCTTCGTATTCGGTGTAGCGAGTGAAGACTCGATTGCATGGGCTATTTGCCAACAACTTGCTGCAGCTGGTGTTACGCTTTACCTTGGATATCAGAAGCGATTCATGAGCCGTATATTTCAACTCAAAGATAAGCTGCCCCAAATAGGTGGCTTCTATCCTCTAGATGTTGCATCGGATGCTACGACACGTGAATTTTTTGAGGCCTTTGAAAAAGAACATCCTGGCAAAAAAGCAGATATTCTCATTCACGCAATCGGGTTTGCTCCACGTGCTTGCTTTGACCGACCAATTTTGTTTGTTGAGGACAGTGACATCAATACTGCCATGACCATTTCAGCCAATTCATTGCAGCGTTGTTTAAAACACGCACTCCCTTATCTCAATGCCGGCTCTTCAACGGTCACTCTAACCTATGCTGCCTCAAACCGATTTGTTCCAAACTACGGTATCATGTCAATGGCAAAGGCTGCACTGGAATGTTGGACTCGAGAATTAGCCTGTCATTTGGGCCCAGAAGGGCACCGCGTAAATGCCATTTCATCGGGTCCAATTCGTACAATTGCTGCAAGCGGAGTTCCGGGTTTTGACAACATACTCGACCATGTAGAGGCAAATTCTCCCCTGCGAAGGAATGTCAATCAGGAAGATGTTGCTGGAGCAACATTGTGGTTGGCAAGCCCTCTTTCAAGTGGGGTTACGGGCCAATGTATCTATGTTGATGGTGGTTATTCGATTACCATGGTGCCACAAAGTATCATGAACGAGTGAGGTGAACTTATGGTCAAAGATGCAAAAGGAAACGATGTCGAGGGCCTTGAACAAGGGCCGTTCGAACCCATTGCCGTCATTGGAGTCTCTGCATTAATGCCAGATGCCCCCGACATCGACACTTTTTGGCAGAATATACTGGATTCAAAAGTCAGCATCCGCCAAATTCCAGAGCACAGGTGGATTGGCCCTGTTGACCATTTTTTACGAGATGGGGGCCCTGGGGATATTGAAGAAGGCTACACATATGCTCGTATTGGAGCGGTTGTTGAAGGATATGAGTTTGATTGGCGAAGATGGAAACAACCGCCGGGTACTTTGGCACAAATTGATTTAGCACAACAGTGGGCTGTTTCTGTAGCAGCCTCCGCTATTGAACATGCTGGGTATGACGGTGAAACAAAAGATATCGACAGACTTCGAACTGGAGTTGCGTTTGCCAATGCCCTTGGTGGAGAAAATCGTAATCTTTCAAACATCCGCATTTATTCAAATCACACCAAAGAGATTGCACAATCGTTTGGAATGCCAGAGGAAAACGCTCAGAAGTTCATTGACTCAATCAACACTGGCGCCCCTCGTGTCAATGAAGACACAATGCCGGGAGAACTGGCGAATGTGGTTGCAGGACGTGTGTCAAATCTCCTAGACTTGCAAGGTCCAAATTTCGCAATGGATGCTGCTTGTGCCTCGTCTTTAGCTACGCTAATGGATGCATGTCGGTTGTTGCAAATGCGTCAAGTCGATGTCATGATTGCAGGTGCAACCGATCGAAGTATGGATGCTCCAACATTCGCTAAATTTAGTGCTATTGGTGCGCTTTCGCCGACTCACTCGACACCTTTCGATGCAGGTGCTAACGGTTTTGTCATGGGCGAAGGTGCCGGTGCTTTTGTTCTCAAACGACTCTCCGATGCTATCCAAGATGGTGACCAAATTCATGCTGTAATCCGCGGAGTTGGTGGTTCATCCGACGGTCGTGGAAAAGGTATCACAGCACCGAGTCAACGCGGTCAGATACAGGCTATAGCCCGAGCATATTCACAAGCCCAATACGATGTAACGACCGTTGAGTTGGTCGAAGCACACGGAACTTCAACGAAGGTCGGAGATGCAACCGAACTTGGAACCCTGTCCCTGCTTTGGCAGGGTTCTCCTGCAGGCAATCATGTTGCAGTTGGTTCGATCAAATCTCAAATTGGACACCTCAAGGCTGCAGCTGGAATGGCAGGTTTGATTAAAGCCGTTATGGCTCTTCATCATCGTACGATTCCTCCATCTGCAGGATTCAAAACACCGAACCCCACTGTAGATTGGGAGAACAATTCGTTCTTTGTCCCAACAGTGGCTCGAGACTGGCCAAGACCTGAACACCATCCCCGTAGGGCAGGCGTTTCAGCTTTTGGCTTCGGAGGAACCAACTATCATATTGCTCTTGAAGGATTTGAGCCAGAATTCCACACACCCATAGCCCAACAATGGGAGGCTCGTTGGAATGCATATGCTGGACAATCGAGTCCTAAATCTACGACGCCTACAGCTGCATCAATTTTGGACCCTCAGGCGAATCCGGTAATGACGCATGAACAAATGAAAGCGGTCGAAGGTGGCTTCTTGCTTCTATCAGCAAACGACCTTGATTCACTTCAGAAGCAACTTGATTCGGTTGGTTTTGAGGGCTCGCATTTTGATGAGGATCCAAGAGGCTTACGACTATCCTCTGCATTGAATTCAGCATCAAGTAAATACAGTGCAGGTGACGCTTTTCGAATGTGTATTGTCGCTACTTCTTGGACCGAATTCCACAAGAAAACAGCTTTGGCAAGTAAGGCGATGAATGACCCCGAAAAATGGGGATTCCTACAAGCTCAAGGCATATTGTTGACCAATGACCCCGCACTTCATCCGAAGGCGAAGATTGCGCACATGTATCCCGGTCAAGGCAGCCAATATGTTGGGATGACCTACGACCTTCACCAACGTTACAGTGCTGTACAAAAAGTGTGGGAGCAAGCCGACCAAACGATGGTTGATGTCTTGGATGGTGAGACATTATCCAGTTTTGTTTTGAGATCAAACTTAACCAAAGAAGAGCGTATTGAGGCAGAGCATAAACTGAAGCAAACTGAATACACTCAGCCTGCAATGCTAACTGCCGATTTAGCGATTGAACGCGCCCTAAACGACCATGGGCAAAAACCAGACATGGTTGCCGGCCATTCACTGGGCGAATATGCTGCATTGATGTCTGCGGGCATACTCGATATGGATGGAGCATTGCGTGCATCTGCCGCTCGAGGCACTGAAATGGGTTCTGTAGTAATCGATGACAAAGGCTTGATGGCAAGCGTAATGGCCCCATACAACGAAGTGGACAGTGTTTTGAAATCCATCGAAGGTTATGTCATTGCAGCGAATAAGAATTCACCGAAAATGACGGTGATTGCTGGAGAAACCGAACCGGTTCAACAGGCTATGGCGCAGTTTGAGGAAAAAGGGTTCCAGTGCGTCCCCTTGGCTACATCCCATGCGTTCCATTCTCGAATAGTTGCTCCAGCAAACGAACCATTGCGAAGATTCCTTGAAGGTTTAGATATCCGTTGGCCCGCTATTCCGATTACTGCGAACGTTGACGGCACATTTTATCCAATGGAAGGTGCTGATTCGAAAGCAGGAATTTTGGAAAAGCTTGCTCCTCAAATGGCTTCTGCTGTTGAATGGACAACTCAGATTGAAACCATGTATGCAGCAGGCGCTCGGGCTTTCATCGAAGTAGGGCCGAAACGCGCATTGACGATGTTTGCCGTTCAAATTTTGGAAAATCAACCTCATCTTCCTATTATGTCGAACCATCCAAAACAAGGTGGTATCGCAACCTTCCTTGGTGCATTAGGAACATTGGCTTTGGCTGGTAGGCAACCTGAATGGCCAAGTGATACTTCCAGCGTGTTGGCCGAAGGATTCCGTGCCGGACCGCTTGAAGCGTATGCTGCGGCTCCAACTGAAACTTTCACCACTGCACAAACCCAAGATTTGCAGTCTCGAGCCCGCCCACTGCCTTCCGCCCAGTCCTCTACGCCACCCCCTCATGTCGTCACTCAATCTTCTGAACGAATTGTCGACCCTCCTCAGGAGGCTACGAAGTCGATGGATGATTATATTGGTGACAGACTCGCATCTGTTAGCAATTACCCTGCACGTTTCTGCCACGGCATGGTCAACTTGCGATTGGGACTGGGGATGAGCGATGCTGAGGTTTCCTCGGTACTGCAAACAATTGCTCATGAGGCTACAGTTGATTCGTCAGTTGCTATGAATGACATTCAGACTGCTGCAGATATAGCGAAATGGGTGACCTCATTGCCTGCCTCTTGGAAACCTCAAACCTCAATGGTTCGAATTACGAGCCCTCAAGCTGTACATGTATCAGAAAACACCACACATGTGAATCGACGAAAAGCCGACCCTTATGTCGTGACTGGAGTTTCACTTGGACTCCCGGGTGGTGAACGGGTTTTCGATGAAGATACTTTTGAGCGACTGGTTCGAGGAGAAACATGCATCTCTGAAGTCAGTGATGCGTACAAGCAACGGTTGCTCGACAAGAATATTGTACGCCTCATCAAAGGCCGAGATGGTTCCGTCAATATGGAGAAAGCAACCGAATTCAGTGACATACCCCAATTGGCCGGTATCAAATCAGCCTTCGATATTTCAGAAGAGTTTGGAATTGACCCGAAAGCGGTGTTGGCTTGGGATATCACCACTCAACTTGCAGTTGCATCCGGTTTGCTGGCTCTACGCGATGCCGCCATCCCCCTCACTCCAGTTGAGCAGATTGGAAAGGGCGGCCTTCGGCTGATTCGAAATTGGCAGGTGCCGCAACATCATCGCGAGCGTACAGGGATCGTCTTCGCGTCATGCTTCCCCGGTTTACAGATGGCGATGAAACACGCGAAGAGCAACGGTGATGACGGCGAGGGGCGTTTTGATCGACGTTATCTTTTCCAAACTCTCAACATGGGTCATTCCCAATTTGCTCAATACACTGGAATTCGCGGCCCCAACACAACGATAAATTTGGCATGTGCTTCGACGACCGCCGCTTTTGGAGTTGCTGAAGATTGGTTGAACAGCGATAGAGTTGACCGTGTGGTCATTATTTCTGCTGATGACGTAACAGGCGATGATTTGTGGGAATGGATTGGTGGTGGGTTTGCAGCATCGGGAGCTGCTGCAACCGGAAATGTGGTTGAAGAGGCTGCATTACCGTTTGACCGCCGACGTAACGGACTTGTTTTGGGCATGGGCGCTGCGGCTTTTGTGGTCGAACGCCATTCACAAGCCGCAGAACGTGGAGTTCAACCTATTGCCGAAATACTTGGCTCTCAAACCGCGAATTCGGCATTCCATGGTACTCGATTGGATGTCGACCACGTTGCTCAAACCGTGAACTCATTCATCACCTCTATGGAGCAAGAATGGGGAATCAACCGCCATGAAATCGCTCCAAATACAGTATTTTTCTCCCATGAAACCTACACTCCAGCCCGCGGAGGTTCAGCCCAATCGGAAGTTCGTGCTCTGCGTGATACTTTTGGAGCCAGTACTGAAAAGTTAGTCGTTGCAAATACCAAAGGTTTCACAGGTCATCCAATGGGTGTCGGCATTGAAGATGCGAGCATGTTTTACGGCTTGAAAACCGGAAGAATTCCTCCAATTGCCAATCATCAAGAAGTTGATCCTGAACTTGGAAATCTGAAACTTTCCAAAGGTGGCGAGTATCCTCAACTCGAGTACGGTCTACGATTTGCAGCAGGATTTGGCTCACAAATGGCTCTCTCTTTGGTTCGAAAGTGGCCCGTTGTTGGTGACCGGGTGAACGGTGCGAAACTGCTCGCTTGGGCACGTCAGTTGGCAGAAACAGATGACGTTGTTATGCGAATACTTGACAACAAGTTGGTAGCCTATGTTGCCGGAGATGATAATCTCCATGGCGGTGTAAAAGGTCAACCCTGGGAAATTACCCAGCCTTGGGAGGGTAAACCAAGCACTTCAGATGTGATTTCAACTCCAATCGTGCAACCGGAACCAAAGGTTGCTGAAGCCGTCGTACCTCCTAAGCCAGAAGTGAAAGCTTCCGAATCCACTGATATTGCTGGAATTGTGATTGAGGTGGTTGTCAATCATACCGGCTATCCAGCGGATTTCGTGGAGTTGGATCAAG
>JASLVU010000101.1 GCA_030741225.1 Candidatus Poseidoniaceae archaeon
ACTGCAGACATTACTGGACTCGGTGCTCTTCGATGTCTAGAAGCGATTCGTAAGCATGCTCCACAATGCCGTTTTTATCAAGCAGGCTCGTCAGAACAGTACGGTAAAGTCCGCGATGTTCCTCAAACAGAACTTACGCCGTTCCATCCTCGCTCACCTTACGGCTGTGCCAAAGTTTTCGCCTTTGAAATCACTCGTAACTATCGTGAGTCTTACGACATGTTTGCTTGTACAGGTATTTTGTTTAATCACGAAAGTCCACGTCGAGGTCTCGAATTTGTAACACGAAAAGTCACCATGACTGCTGCTCGAATTGCTCAAGGTTTCGATGAGTGCCTGTGGATCGGCAATGTGGACGCAAAGCGAGATTGGGGATTTGCTGGAGACTATGTTGAGATGCAATGGCGTATGTTGCAACAAGAAACACCGGGTGACTATGTTGTCGCTACCGGTCGAACTCACAGTGTTCGGGATATGATTACACTTGCCTTTTCTCATGTTGGCATGACCCTTACTTGGTCTGGTGAAGATGTTGATACAATCGCTACCGATCAGAACGGAGTCGTTCGGGTTCGAACGAATCCCAAATTCTTCCGCCCTGCAGAAGTTGATTTGCTGATTGGTGACCCTGCTCTCGCTGAAAAAGAGCTGGGATGGGTTCCGGGCACAACCTTTGAACAACTTGTTCAAATGATGGTTGATTCTGATTTGGCAATCGTGAAAGAAGCAGTTGCAGGTGGATATGCTCCGCCCGTCCCACCAGAGTGATGAAGGAGGCCATTGCATGGCGACTCCTCTTCTCTATTCGTTCCGTAGATGCCCTTACGCCATGCGTGCTCGTATGTCCATCGTTCGTACGAATTTCCAAGTTGAGCTTCGCGAAGTGGTATTAAGAGACAGGCCTGAACACATGATGGAAATTTCGCCGAAGGGCACGGTTCCGGTTCTTCTTTTGAGTGATGGAAAGGTCATTGAAGAGAGCCTTGAAATCATGCAGCATGTCCTTGATTGGACTCTCTCAGAGGATGAGAAACATTGGGTTTCTCGTAACGATGATGAATTCAAATACCATTTGGACCGGTACAAATATCCGAATCGCTACGAGGATGTTGATGAGATAGAGCACCGTGAAGCAGCATCCTCCTATCTTAGAGACTTGGATGCTTTTCTCGGTTTGAAAGATGGATTGTCTGATGCTTTGAGTGATGCTCTGTTTCCGTTTGTTCGCCAATTTGCCAATCACGACAGAGTTTGGTTTGATTCGCAATCTTGGAACCACGTCCATCTTTGGCTGGCACAAAATCTCGATAGTGAGGCATTCAAAACATGCATGGTGAAGTACAAACAGTGGGTCTCAGGAAATCAGCCAATTATGTTCCCTTAGACATCAGTATAAACCTGTGAGGTTTCTATTCTTGGGGCATTGCACTCTGTTGATTGCCGAGTGAAATGGCGTTTGAGTTGGTCGATGTCTTGTAGACCACAAAACCTAGTGTTCCGCAGACGATTGGTGCAAACAACAGTGGAATTACGAATGTTAAGGCTTGTGTCACGGCTATCATCGATAGGCCAAACAGGCCAAGGATGTAACCAACAATGTTGGTAACTGAAAACAGTTTTTTGGTATCAGAAATTGTTCCGCTCATGTTGGTTATATCGCAAAAGGGGTTTAAGACGCTGTGTATTTCATTTTTGATGAAACAAGAGTGTTTCTTTTGTGATTAAAGCAATGAATATCCGATTCAGTCAAACATTTGCCATTTGTAAGTGCTTAACTGAAGGAGCAATTCCCAAATCGTCAGGGAAAAACATGGTTGGTTGAGGAATTGGTATCGGTGTAATTTCACGGCCAACAAGTGCAACACGACTCGGTCGTGAGTCGGACAGGACTTCTCTTTGAGTGAGTGGTGCAATTGCATTTGAGAATTCCATGATGTCCTCATGACTTGGCATGTTTTCAACACCCAAATTTTCCCTGCTGTGGCCAACAAACACATAGCCCTTGTTTTCGATATAATCAGGGTCTGCTCGCATGTCAAGCGCGGCAAATTCTTTGACATGTTGTTTTGACATGTTGATGCCTTTCATGAGCGTATGTCGGCATACGATGCGGGTATCGAGTGAAGGCAAGAGGTCCAATGTTTCTGAAAACTTATCCCACGCATTTGAGTTCCATTTCGGCTTGCAAACTTCATCGAAGACTTTCTTGTTCGGTGCATCTACTGAGACATAGAGTTGTGTCGGTAATGTATCGAGTTTCTCGATGACTTTCGGTAGAGTCCCGTTGGTAACAAGCATGGTCGTCATGCCATGCTTGTGGCACAAATCCATGTACTCGGAAAGACGCGTGTAAAGAGTTGGCTCTCCGTTCAGTGAGATTGCGACGTGCTTTGGGTTTTGAGCATCGAGCCACTTTTCTCGAGGCACTTTGGGATTGCCTCCAAAACCTGAGAGCAATCGGCGTTGGGCACGAACCGATTCGTACAGCAGTTCGAGTGGGTCCTGGTCGGTGAGTTCTAGAGTGTCCATGTGTGGTTCTCTCCAGCAATATGTACAGGCGAGGTTACACTGGTCAACAACGGGAGACATTTGCATGCAATTGTGGCTTTTAACCCCGTAGAATTTGCCTTTGTAGCACTGACGGTCCCGAAGCAGAGATTCTTTGGTCCAGTGGCATGTTTTTACTCCACCATGCTCACCAACAATGTGGTAGCGCTGTTTCTGCAATTTTGCTTTTAGTGCAAGGTCCATTCCGGCCATGAGGCTCACTCCTAGCCTACTCTCCACTGTTGTGCGAACACGGCCGGGAAAGGGCTCTGATAGGCTGTGGGCAAACTTCTTCGCTATCAATCCTCGCTTAACGATCTAAAATCGGCAAGAAGGCATTTGCGGCTTTTTCGCAAGCATTTGCTACATCATCAAGGCGTTGCAATACTCGGTACATGTGCATGGCGGCAAGTGGCGACTCGTCTCCGTTGGTGAATACATAACCGGCAGCCTTTGCTTCAACGACATCCGCTTCATGCTCTTTGATGTTAACTTCTCGAATCAATTCAGCCAGCTTGTTTTGGGCCGCCTTTGTCTCACCGCTGATGGTAAAGTCTCGAAGTGCCTCGACAGCATCTTCATACTTTGCTACAGTTTGTGCAACAGCGTTGGCCATTTCCTTCAGGTTGCTCTTCGCTTCATTGTCATCATACAATGGGCGGAAAGCGAGTTGTTCAGCAACATTTTGGGCATAATCAGCAATTCTATCCTGGCGGGTTACCATGTAGAGGAAATCATCATAACTCACGAGGAGACCAAATCGACGGTCCTCACTTGCAAGTTTACGAACTTCGGTCTTGACGTTATCAGCATCAAGTTCAGCAGCGATCGTTGCTTCGATTGCCTCGGTAGCATCTTCACCATCGCATGCAGTGTTGACGGCTTCAAGCATATGTTCAACGGTTTTCTCAACAGCCTTTGCGTGTTCATGGAAGAGTTCGAAGGGGGTCGTGTCGCTGATGGTAATTTGTGGGGGAGCGTCACCGCCAGCACCCGCATCAGACAGTGCATCTTCAACATGAATCTCGCCGCTGCTCTTCCAAATCGCTAGTGCGACAGCGATGAACGAAAGTGGCAGAAGGACAATCATGTTGAGCGGATCTCCGCCAGAGGCCACAAACAGCACGATTGCACCGAAGGCAGCAGCAGGTACACTTGCAACCCATGATGCAGCTATTTTTCCGAATACTCGGAAGTCGACTGCTTTTGCTCCGCCTGCCAGTCCAACTCCAACAACTGCTCCAACGAGCGTGTGTGTTGTGGATACTGGTACGGCAAGGAACGGCATTGAAAACACCAAAATTGTTGTTGCTGCACCGAATTCAGCCGCAAAACCTCGAGTCGGAGTGATGTCCGTGATTTTCTTGCCAATCGTATCCATTACTCTCCAGCCCCAAGTCATGACACCGATGGCAATACCTGCAGAACCAAGTAAAATGAGCCAAACCGGTATTGGTGCTTTCTCCATTAATTGACCGCCGTCGCTACTGAGAACTTGCCAAACAGCGGCCATTGGCCCAATTGCGTTTGAACGATCGTTTGCTCCATGTGCAAACGCAACATATGCAGCAGTGATGATTTGTAGCCACACAAATATTCGCTCAACGCCACGGAAACCACGCTTCTCTTCGCTGATGTCAATTGTACGTAATACCAGATAGAGTCCGATACTTGCAATTGTTCCAATCACCGCAGCAAGGATGAGCGAATTGATTGGGAACCAAGCATTTTCTGCAAACGGATTAAAAACACCGTTTTCTTTTACAGGCAACCAGTCGTATTTGTTTTCAATCCAGCCTTCAGATGCTGCCTTGGAGAAGAACCCTTTGAGGGCTTTGAACTGTAGGGCGAGTCCAAGAATAAAGAACGTAGGGAATGCGAGAATTGGTGCTAACCATTGGGAACGGTCGACGGGATTCTCTGAATCAAGAATTGTTTTCTTAATGATGTAATATGAAAAGAAAGCAAGCAATGCTCCCATGAGCGGACTTGCAACCCACGACATCACGACTTTCTGAACGACTTCCCAGTCGATAAGCGAGGTATCGTGTTTTACTTCAAGAATAAGTCCTACTCCGATAATTCCGCCGATGATTGAATGTGTCGTGGAAACCGGAAGGCCGTACCTTGTGGCAATGGTGAGCCAAGTTGCAGCAGCCATCATTGCGGCAATGAACCCAAATGCGATGTCCTGCGAAAATGCAGAATCGACCATTGGGTCTGAGAAATCAACAGATAGAATACCTTTGCGAACCGTATCGGTTACTGCGTCACCAGCGAAGAATGCGCCGCTAAACTCGAAAATAGCTGCAATAATGACAGCCTGTTTGAGCGTAAGCGCCTTCGAACCTACAGAGGTCCCCATTGCATTGGCAACATCATTTGCTCCAATGTTCCATGCCATGTAGGCACAAACAATTAACGCCAGTCCAATCAATACCATCGTGATAGGTTCCATGAACTAAACTCATGTTACTCAGTATATATTCAAAATCATGTATATTCTATATAGTTCAATGTAGACGGGCGTCTGATACTATGGGACTTGGTTTAGGCGAACACGAAGTGCGAAAGTTGCAAAGCACAGGCGGTAGCACGTTTACCGTTAGCCTCCCTAAACCGTGGGTTTTGGAACAGCAGCTCAAGGCACGTGATTCACTGCGCGTTGATTGGAGGCCCAGTGGAGCCCTTCGAATAACGCCTCTCAACACTCTTGGAGATCCTGTTAAGCATGTGTTCTTTGATGCGTTGAGCCTACCGGAAAAAAGTCTTCACGACCACCTCATGGGTGCCTATATATCTGGGGCTGACAGCATTAGCATTGCCATCACACCAGAGGTGCGAAAAGCGGCAATAGTTCAAATTCGTAAATTTCTAAGAAGCACCAGAGGATTTGAGATTATTGAAGAAGGTGAAAGCAATATCAATCTCAAGTGTTTGCTGAATGCGGGTGATATGCCTCTCCACGCAAGCCTCAACAGGATGTATTTGCAGGTCACTTCGCTTATTCGAGACATCGGTAGTGTCTTCGATGGAGCGGATAGAGAATTTCTCTCTGATGCAGAGGAACGCGAGAATGAAGTTGATGCCTTGCTGTACCTTATCGAACGCCAAGTCCGAATTTCACTTGATTCACACCTCGTTGCTTCCAAATTGAATCTTTCTCGAACACAGGCTCTAGAGTTTGCGAATTTGGCTCGTTCGTTGGAAAGAATGATGGATCATGCTTACACGATGTCGCAACTCGTCCTCGCGAATCCTCAAATTACACGTACACAAGCAGGTGCCACCGCTTTAGAAAAGATACCGGAATGGAATGTTTCGCTCAAGGAGTTGATGATCAATATTCGGACCAACGACTCTTACCGAATAGAAGAGGCGAGAAAAACACTGAAGGATATTCAACAGGTATTGGTCCTTCACGAGCAAGACCTGCTTGCTAACCACCGTCAGAACGAATGGATGGCTTTTGATTTGAGCCTTTCAGAGTCGGTCCGCAGGCTCTGCGCATACACTCGTGATTTTGGTGAAATCCTCCTGAACATGAAGGTTTTTAGAGAAATACATCGCACAAATTAAGGTATTTTTTAAAACACCTAATTTATTTATTGCACCTATGTGTTGGCAAATTCACCGTTAGTTGATATAGGGCCGGTTCCTAATATACACTGTAACAAACAAGAGTTACAGGCGGAAGTACAATGGATAAAAACCTGGAAATATATGTGGACACAATTATGAATGAACAAGAACATCGAAGTGGTATTTTTACCAACATCTTTGA
>JASLVU010000102.1 GCA_030741225.1 Candidatus Poseidoniaceae archaeon
TCACCAATATAGGCTCGAGCAACGGCGATGTTGCCGTTGAAAACTCCTGCAAAAAATCGTGCGATAAACGCAATCAGTAATGTGTTTGCAAGTCCAAACATCGTGAAAAAGACAGTATTCCCCACCAAGCCTACCATCAGTACTGGACGACGACCAATTCGATCAGAAATTGAACCCCACAATGGAGAAAACAAAAACTGAGCAGCCGAATAAGATGTCATCAGGAGTCCAACCCAAAGACCAACGTTGGCCTCTTGGCCCGATGGAGTTAAATCTTCAACCAAATAAGTTAGAAATGGAATGACTATTCCAAAACCGATCATGTCAATCATTGTGACGAGAAACAGTACAAACAATGCGCCTTTACTAGCATCTTGAACTGTTATGACCCCGTTGCTAGACTCGGCCATATTCAAGCCAATACTTGGACTATTAGTAACCCTCGCTAGGGATTCCCAAACAATCAGCCCAAAGATGCGGTAGACAAATCATGCTGAGGGGAAAGTGCTCGAACTTGGTGTAAGTCTATCAATAACTGAACCGAGGCGTTCAACGAGGCTTTCTTTTTGTTCATGCTTAATGAGCGCATGTTCCATAACTTCGTCAAGGGTATCAACCGGAAGGACTTCGACCATCGATTCGAATTTCTCGTCGAGAAGAACATCTTGCATGTTGGCACGTGGGACAACAACCGTCTTGATACCCGAGCGAGCAGCAGCTTCAATCTTTGCAGTAACACCACCAATCGGTAGGACTTCACCTCGAACAGATAGAGAACCAGTCATAGCCAAATCTTGACGGATTGGAATATTCTCCAGGGCCGAAATTATTGCAGTTGCAATCGTAATTGAAGCAGAGTCTCCATCCACACCGTGAGTATCAACGAACTGAATGTGTATGTCGTAGTCTGAAATATCTTTACCGGTCAACTTTTTGATGACTGCACTTACATTTGTCACGCTTTCTTTTGCGAGGTCGGACAAACCGCCAGTAGCATGGATTTTTCCGCCTCCACCAAGGGACGGTGTGACGAGGGCTTCAACTGGTAACATGATACCACTGAAGTCAGACAAACCGGAGTTTGCACCAAGAACGGCAAGTCCATTAACTCGCCCAACACGTTCGCCTGAATTCACAATCATAGCGTAGTCCTGTCGTCGTTCAATCATTCGGTCAGCGACCTGTTGTTCGAGTGGTTTTGCAATGTTACGAGCACCCAAAACATGTGATGCACTGGTGAAGGGTGCACCCTCTTCCATTGCCAAATCACCAGCGATTCTTACAAGTCCACCAAGTTCTCTCAGGCGCAGGGAAAGTTTACCTCGACGCCCAGCCCTGCGTTGTGCTTCACGAAGAATGATCGAGACTGCCGACTTGTCAAAATGGGGGATTTCTCGAGAAGTCCCAATGTCACGAAGCACTTCTTGGGCGATAAAGCGAATCAAACGACGACGATTGCGAGAGGTGTCTGGCATCTCAGAATTAACATACACTTCATACCCGTAGCCTCTGATACGACTGCGCAAAGCCGGATGCATACCTTGGATTGCATCAAGGTTTCCAGCAGCGATGAGAATGAAGTCACACGGTACAGGTTCTGTCTTGGTCAATGCACCCGAGGAGCGCTCAGAGCGACCCGAAATTGGGAATGCACGCTCTTGCATGGCGGTGAGAAGCGCTTGTTGCTCTTCAAGACGAAGCAAGTTCACCTCGTCAATGTAGAGAACCCCTTTGTGGGCACGGTGAATTGCACCAGGCTCAACACGGTCATGAGCGGGAGTTTCCATACCCCCTGATTGGAACGGATCGTGACGAACATCGCCTAGAAGGGAGCCAGAAAGTGTTGCGGTTGCATCGACAAAGGGTGGCATGGCTTTTGAATCATGCTTGACGAGTACTTTAGGAATACGACCGTCATCACCTGAACCCAACCGTCCGCGAATGAACATGTAACCAAACATGAGAAGAAAACCACCAAACAAGAGAGTAAGAATATCTCCGCTCTGGATGGTAGCAATAACAAGAAGGAATCCCACTGCTGCAAAGGCAATAAGAAGCATCTTTTGAGAACGTTCACGCTGAGTTCGTGTAGATTCTTTTTGCAATTTGACGATTCGGTCACCGCGACCGGCAGGAACCGAGCGGACACGAGGCTCATTTTCGTCATCTTCGTTTGGGTAGACAAGCACATCTTCTAATGCATCCTTTGGCAATAAGTCAGTCATCGAGCGAGCAAGCATGGATTTACCAGTACCGGGGTCGCCAATCATGAGCATGTGGCGGCGTTGTTCGGCAGCTTTTTTGATAACAACAGAACCTGCTTCTTGTCCAATTACTTGGTCAACCAATCGGTCAGGAATAGGGACATCTTCGGTTGATGAAAAGTCAACAGATTCAATCCATTCATCGATACTTTCCTTTACAATTGCATCCGAGTCAGGACCTGGTTCAGGAGCCCAAATGGTCACTTCAGTCGTGTCTTCAACTGACGGTTCAATGGTATCCTCAATTGCATCTTGAAGGTTTTCAAACGGGTCGACAAATTCGGTTTCAAGAGGGGTATCCCCTGATGTATCATCGTCCGTCATATTGTATCCTCCGGTTCGCTTCCCTATATTGGTTTGCAGGCGACCATGTATGAACTTGTGTAAGTTCAAAGAGTACCATCCAAGTATTGTTGCCCGTAGTAGGCCCATTGCTCAGGAGTCCATCCAGCAGGCAGTCCTCCGGGTGGTAATGGAGGTCCAGCAATCTGTTGAACTGGAGCAACAGCGACCGGCTGTTGGAATATTGCCTGTGCACCACCATACATTGAATTTGCAACAGTATCATGGGCTGGAACCAAATTCGGGTTCCATCCAGTATCGTTCCATGGATCAATCTTCATATCGTCGTTGCTTCGGCGAGAGAACATCAAAGCAATGACAAGACCGGCGAGTAGAATTCCTCCAATTAGAGCAATCATCTTGAAATTGAGTGGCTCATCGGATTCAACCGAAGTTGAGCTTGAAAGTGATTCATCAATGCAATCAGCACGGGGGTCGCTGCATGCAAGTTCAAGTTCTGCCTCAATTTCACTGAGTTGGGCTTCAAGAGCGGCCGAGTCCTCGCCCTCTGCTAGAGATTCAATTTGTTCCATAATTTTGGTCTTATCGGAGTTGAGGTCATCCAAATAATCACTAAACATGTCATCTTCCATATCTTCGATTTCAGGCATTTGTTCAGTAATGTCCCACTTAAGTTCCGTCATGGTTTTGTAATCGTTGCCGCTGGTGTCAGACCCAGTTATTGTCAATTGATAGTAGTCTTTGTACTGAGAACCGTCTTCTCGAGCAAGTTGGCCAGGGATTATAATCGAAGGAATGGCCAATTCAGTGGTCCAACCAACATTCGCTTTTGACATGTCAAGATTGTACTCCATTAATCCATCACAAGTCCCAGTCAATGAACTACAAATATTCCATGTAACTGAGATTATTGTGAAACTCGGCGAATTATCCGTTGGAATCATAGTAACGGTCGGTGTTTGGCCAATGTAGGTATCCTGCATGTCAACAACCATGTAGCCGCTGTCACCTTCAGCAGTTGAAACCAGGAACGGATAGGAATCGAAAACATCGACATTCATGACGTAAGTATTGGTATCGAATTTATCTTGAAGCACGATAGTAACGGTTTGCATTCCAACCTGCTCAAACTCGAGTGTGAGGCTTCCGTCAATGAAACTGTAGCGAGCTGCTCCAGCCTCCGAAGGAGTAACGGTTACGAATGCTTCCTCTGCTGGGTTATCGACATCGACAATTCGACTTGACAAATCAATCACGTGAACGGAATTTCTCTTTAGGCTGATGGACTCAATCTCCTCAAAAGATGAAAGTCGAGGTGCGTCATTCTCTGGTTGAATGTTCACCGTCAATGTTGCTTCTGAAGTCTTGATTCCGTCACTGGCTCGAAGAGTAAGAATGGCTTGTCCATTTGCATCATCATCGACCGCATCAAAACCAATGACGTTACCGTTGAGATATGCGTTAATGATGTCTTCATTCGAATTGCTAATGAGTTCAATGCTCAAATCTTCTACAGTCGTAGGGTTGCCGCTGTCATCTGTGTCTGAAAGATATGGTAGAAGGGCAAGAACACCGCTTCCACCCTCTGGAATGGATTGCGTAGGCAGACCGTTCCATCGAGGTTGTCCATTCTCTGTAACACGGAACAGCAAGGTCCCATACGGCAGTTCTCCAGCAGCCGAATAGTCTCCACCGTCGTCCATCGAAACTTCCATTCCTTGTTGGCCGAGTGGGCAGCCATTGAGTTCAGACCATGCAAAATGGACTTCGATTTCTTTACTTGCTGCATGCCATGCAACAAATGAATCGCTATCGGATGAAACAACCAGATTTTCTAGTGGAGTTTCTGGGTCAGAAATGTGACCGACCATCGAAACCCGGGTAGGTGTGTCGCACATAACCGATGGAATAGGATCGGTAACGACTGTAGGAACACCGTTCTTCAACTCAAATCCGGATGACCCAGAAATCGATTTCCAATCGCCGGTTTGTCCACGGGAATCTATTGCCTGTGCACGGACATCATACCAACCTGCGGACATTGCAGACGAGGGCGTGATGGTGTATTCTCGACCCTCGTTGGTGGTTCCTTGGTAAACAACATTCTGTCCACCCGATACAACGGAACTTGTCCACTGGTTAAGTCCGGTTGGAGAAATTTCAACATTGAAAGTTGTGGTTGCAGCGCTGTCCAAGTTATCATTTGCATCGGCCTTCACCAACACGACGGCGTGGCTGCCGCGTTCAATCAACTGGTCGCCTTGAATTTGAGGATTCTTGGTGACTGGCGGACGGTCTTGGTCAACTTGCTCAATGGCAACATTGTTCGCACCGTTGCCATCGCCAACCAAACCGGAGATTCGAGCACCGAAACTTGTTTTCCAAGACGAAGAAAGTCCACTGGTGTCGAAGGTTGTTTGTTCAGTTTGTACCTGTTGAGAGTTGAGGTTCGTCAACGATGCAGAGGAAATTGGAACTTCAGTTACCCCGTCTTTGTAGAAGAATTGAACAGTGCCACCGTCTGAGTAATCCAAATCACCGACATTACGAACGGTTACATCGAGTGTGATTGAATCTCCAATCATGAATCCTGAGTTGGTAGAAGAGGGGGCAGCGACTGCGAGGTTTGTTACGGCGATGTCAAGTTTAGGAGCCATCGTGGAATCACTGGCAGCGTAAACATCTGCATTGAAACTCGAGGTGCTCCATGTAGAGTAAAGTGCAGCAACAGTGTTCATGTTACTTACTCCACCGTTCACAAGATTTGTTGGGACTGTCCAGGTTTTGACTGCTTGACCTGCATTCAAGTTAACAGTTTCAAAACCGGTTCCACCTGTGTTACCACTGTTGCTGGCATAATTCCCATTGTTGAGGAGCCATGCTTCCCAACAGTTACCGCCCTTGCTACCGTCAGCATAGACGTGAGAATTGCATACCTTTTCAGTGACTGCAGCGTACAATGTGATGGAGGAAGGCGCTGTTCCACTACCAACATAACTCGCACTAACAGAAACATCAACGGTGCCATCACCGTTGTCCGACTGAGTCACTGATACTTGATAATCCGATGCGGTACTGTGCATATTTCCACCACTTGAGATATAAGAGTCCCAACATGTGTTGGAGCCGCAACCTGTATTGAGGGTAGCATCGCCAAACGAAGTCTTCGGTGCGCCGCCGGATTCTTGAAGGTGCTGAACACCATAAATTGGAGCAATGTTACCTGCTTCAGAATCAGCGGTGTTGCCGAAACTCGCACTGTGGTAAGAAATGTAGACGTATCTGTCAGGGAGGCTGTTCTTGGCTTGGTTGTGAGCCGGACTGCCATAAGAGTAGCAATATCCACAGTTATCCGAGGTTATGTACTGCGCAAAAACAGTGTGACCAGGGTCCGATGGTGCGCTGAGAACAACATTTTGTTCAAGTGGCTCAGGGTCATTTTGAGTGTTCATATTATCGGTAAACCCAATCAATAAACTACTCACAAAAATCAAAACGAGCGTTGGGGCCAGAATGCGCGCAGACATCTTCATGGCTGTGGAGTCTCAAGACAGTATATGAATCCCTCCCTTTCCAGTGAAGAAAAAGTTGGTCCAAATGAGCCAATTTGAATACTTTTGAACCACAGGCAAAGTTTAGACAAGATACAAAACAGGCAGGATACATATGATAATAAATGGGGAAAATACACGTTACATAAAAAGCATTGTA
>JASLVU010000103.1 GCA_030741225.1 Candidatus Poseidoniaceae archaeon
TGAATTTTGTTTTGAGTTTCAAAAAAAAAGGCAGACAAGATAAGCAACATACCCAGATATGCAAACATTTCAGTAAATAATGCTATATCCATTCAAATCACAATCACTTGCGTAATGAAAGGAACAACAGAAGTCCCATAGCGACAAGTCCGACAATATCTGGAATTCCGTATGTGCCAGTTTGAATTGGCTCTGACCAACCATAGCCGGTATCGATTTTATAGAAATCAAGCAAATTGATACGAGTGTATCCGTCGCTCGGGCACAAATCCTCGGGCGAACACATTGAACCAAGCACAGCTGAAAGGACGCCAAACATGTTGAGTACAACCACAGCAAATCCAGTTCCGGACAGGAGAGTGAGAAGTTTTGATTTTTCTCTTGAGGTAGCAACTACTTCTGCAGATTGAGGACTATTCAAGTCTTGAACAACTGGGACTGCAGGAGCGATGTCACCGATAACCTCGATCAGCATATCGGTTGGGGGGGCAACTTCGGTAACAGGAGCAACTGGCAGTTCAAGACCTGGAACATCGCGAGGTTTAACAGGATTTACTGGAGCGATTTTGATGCCGTAAATTCGGTCTGCCAGACTTACAAGAACAGGATCACCAGCGATTTCTTCCGGAGAAAAATCTCCCGCAAGAAGTCGCTTTAGCAAATCGTTTGTCGATGTCATGGAAAGGCCTCGCTAAATTAGCGGGTGAAGCCTTACTTCAAGAATCCTCCTTAAGGAGCAGAAAGTCAAAATTAGGCATTTCCGGCTTTCTCTACTTCTGCCCAGTCCTTCATGAAACCTTCCAATCCTCTATCAGTGAGTGGATGGCTCATCAATTGACGGAATGTTTTGGCAGGCATTGTCGCCGTATGTGCGCCAAGTTGTATGCATTGTAGAACATGTGTCGGATGTCGAATTGAAGCGGCTAGAACTTTGGTCGAAATCGATGGATAATTTGCCCATGTTTCCATAATTTCTGCAATTAAATTCATTCCATCATGTCCAGTATCATCGATCCTTCCGATAAATGGCGAAACATATGTTGCACCGGCCTTTGCAGCCATAAGTGCTTGTGCTGCTGAAAATATAAGTGTGACATTTGTATCAATTCCATCATCAGTCAGAACTCTTGTTGCCGCTAATCCTTCTGGAGTACAAGGGATTTTGATGATGACATTTTCCGGAAGTTCGGCTTTCAAACTTCGACCTTGCTCAATCATGCCTGCTGTATCCATTGCGGTGACTTCGGCAGAAATTGGTCCTTGGCAGATTGATGCGATTTCAGCAACAACTTGCTTGAAATCACGACCACTTTTCTTTATCAGAGAAGGATTGGTCGTTACGCCGTCAAGTATGCCCCAAGCAGCAATTTCACGTATTTCGTCCACATCAGCAGTATCCAAGAAGAATTCCATAATCCATCGAAGCCATAGGCACTCCTTCAAGTATTGGTATGCTCATGATGATTTTTACAGATAGGATGTGTATTTTTTGGAACTGCCTTTGACCCTCTCAACGGGATATTTCTTGCGATTTTTTTCAATCTTTTCACCCATGATTTGGATAGGATCCAAATTCAAAATTGAGCATAATCGTAAGCAATAGACCATCACATCAGCTGTTTCGTCAGCTATTTTGGCGAGTAAATCGGCATTTGCTACAACATCTTCAAGGTTGGGATTTGACCATTGAAGTGTTTCGTTCAGTTCACTTGCTTCAATAGAAATTGAAGACATCAAGTTTTTCACAGTATGAAATTGTTCCCAGTCTCTTTCTCGAGTAAACTCATCAACTACTGCCATTGTATTTTGCAAGGAATCGTTTTCGGGCATGCTCAGCACTCAAGCATCTCTCTAATGGATGTTAACCGACTTACTTTCGGGAAAGGGCTCTTTTCGCTGCCTTTGCAATAAATTCGGATGAGATTTCCATCAAATCAAGCATTTCGTCAGCTTGACCAGACTCACCGAATCTATCTTTGACACCAACCATCTCGAGTGGCGCCATAATGTTGGAAACGAGGTATTCGGCTACTGCACTTCCTAATCCTCCAATGACATTGTGGTCTTCTGCTGTAACCAATGCTCCGCATCGTTGAACAAGCGCTTCGATGAGTTTACCATCGAGAGGCTTGAGTGTGTGCATATCGACAACAGTTGCATGAATACCTTCCTTCTGTAACATTTCAGCAGCTTTGAGAGACTCTGAGACAAGTACTCCGCATGCAATAATGGCAACATCTTTCCCGTCCATTAGTTCAATTCCTTTACCGATTTGTATCGCTGATGGGTCCATGTCGTCGTAGAGTACAGGAGTTTTGTTTCGTGCAGTTCGCATGTATGAAGGCGCATTTGTTTCAGCAAGCTGCATTGTTAGAAGACGAGTACTTACATCATCGGATGGATGGAGAACAATCACATTCGGTAGTGTTCGAAAAACAGCCAAATCTTCGATTGACTGTGCAGATGAGCCATCGGTTCCAGTATGGGTGCCACCGTGACTTCCGCAGAGATGGACTGCGAGATTAGGACGGGCGATACCGTTTCTCATTTGCTCAAATGCACGTTCGGTGAAGATTGCAAATGTGCTGGCAAACGGAATAAACCCGGAAGATGCGAGTCCAGCACCAACCAATAGCATATTTTGTTCACCAATTCCACAAGATACTGTACGTTCAGGGTGTGCTTTGCGAAAATGCAGTGATTTTGTTGATTTACCTAAGTCAGCCTCAAGAACAACGACTTTTTCATTCCCTGCCAAGTCAAGCAGCGCTTGACCGTATCCATCACGCGTTGCAGCATTGCGCGTCATGCTTCCACCTCACCGAGTTCAATCATGGCTTGATGAAACTGCTCATCGTTTGGTGCTGCACCATGGAATGAAGGATTGTTTTCCATGTAGGAAACTCCTGCTCCTTTAATCGTGTGAGCGATGAGAATAGATGGTCCATTGCAATTTTCTTCAGCCTCAAGAAAATCTAACCCTTCGAGAATTTCAGACATATTATGGCCGTCAATCTCTTTGACGTTCCAACCAAACGATTTCCACTTTGCAGGGATATCAAACATACGCATCTGTTCTTCACAGAAATCATCGTTTTGTATTCGGTTGCGATCCAAAATGACTTTCAAATTTCCAAGTTCGTGGTGAGCTGCTGCCATTGCAGCCTCCCAAATACTTCCCTCTTGCATCTCTCCGTCTCCGAGCATCACAAAAGCCCTCCGATTACTGTTTTCAAGACGTGCTGCAACTGCACAGCCCATTCCAAACGAGAGCCCCATCCCGAGGGAACCAGCTGAAAAATCGACACCAGGGCACCACTTCATGTCGACATGACCTTGGCAAATACCTCCGAGTACTCTGTACGATTTGAGATCTTCATGCTCGATAAATCCCATTTCTGCTAGAATTGAATACATTCCTGGAGATGCATGGCCCTTAGAAAGGATGAACCGGTCTCTATCAGGCCATTTTGGTTCCTGAGGTCGAATTCGCATCCTTGTCGCATAGAGTGCGGTGATTAAATCGATTTCAGAAAGAGAGCCCCCCGGGTGGCCGGCTTGAGCACGGTGAACCATTTTGACAATCTCAACTCTGCATTTACGTGCCATTTCCTGTAACTCTGCAACTGATTTGGACATAATCAACCTCTCGCAAATTGTTGGTTTTGCAGGAGACCTTTGATGGTTTTCCTATAGATTGAATGGAATTATTTGAGATTTTTCAATTTGATTGCATTCAAAAACTTACGTGCAACATCTCCAACAATCAGATTTGCTTCTTTGAACAAGTTCCCACCGCTTGGTAATGCACGGGTCGCTAGCCAAACAAACACTGCAGTAAACCATCCAAAGAACACGAGCGAAAAGAAATTATTGAGAGTTGTAACTCCAAAGAAAACATCCAGTTCCCACTTCGCAACTATTAGGACCGCAATGAAAACACCCATTATTGATTCACCTGCAATGAATCCAGCACCAATCAGCACGCCCCTATTCTCAACATCTTTTCCGGCCTTATGTGCTTCTGGCGACGGTTCACTGTCGAGATGACCATCGACACGTAAGTACGCTGCATGGATTGCAAAATATGAAATTATACCTCCAAGCATAATAGGTACTGACAGTAACAGAGGGAGGTAAATACCGATAGCAACGCTCATTACGGGCATGCGAAGAACGATTAAGACAACTGCGATAATTGCTCCAAGCATGACCATTTCAAGATTTAAGTTTCCTTGAAATGCACCTTGAACAATCGCACCAATCAGTTCTGCTTGGGGTGCAAACAATGCATCTTCACATAATGGATCCGATGCACGTGGATTCATTTCACATGCAGTCTTTGAAATTCGGAATGCGTTATGGAGTAATTGCAGGGTCGGACCAATAATTATTGCACCAGTAATAACGCCAATAATTTCGGAAATTTGTTGCCTCCAAGGAGTAGCACCAACCATATGACCAGTTTTCAGGTCCTGCATGACGTCACCTGCAATTGCTGCAGAAGAGGCTACAATTGCTGCGATTAACAAAGTCGCTAACATCAATTCCTCAGTAGCCAGTCCAAGGAACCAATCGCCGATTATCCAAACAAGTGCTACGGTAAACAATAACGTTGCAATAGTCATCCCAGATACGGGTGAATTCGACGAACCAACCACTCCGGCGATATATCCTGCAACTGCTGCAAAAAAGAATGCAACAAGCCCCAAGAAGAGTGCACCTGCCAGTGCTAAAATTAGTGAGCCGGTTGCCCACCAGTAATACAAAAAAGTCAGACCTACGAGTACTCCACACACCATCAACACTTTGTCGAGGGGAAGGTCAATTTCAGTTCGAAGTAACTCCTCTTCACTGGAATCTCTTTTGATTAGTGCTTTGGAAAGTCCTGTAATGATTGTTTTACGCATCGACCAAAGTGTATAGATTCCGCCAACGACCATTGCTCCTACACCGACGAATCGGACTTGAGATTTCCAAACCAGATAAAATCCGTAAGCCAAGTCTGGAGACTCAGGCCATCCACGTATGAGGCCATACATTGGTACCAGTATGCCGTATCCGATGACTCCACCAAGGAATATGAATGAAGCAATGCGTATTCCAACAATATATCCAACGGACAACAGAGCGACAGAAAGATCCATTCCAGCATAGAGCCGGGTGCCAATAAAGTCCCATGCCGCTTCTACATTTTCGTGTGTCACTTTGAAACCTTTGACCATGAGTCCGTAAATTCCGCCAATACCCAATGCATAGAGGATGGCCATTGCACCCTCTCCGCCTTCTTCACCCGCCACCAGAACTTCTCTACAAGCCACTCCTTCTGGATATGGAAGCGCTTCTTCAACAATAAATAACCGTCGCAATGCAATCGTGAACATTGTTCCCAAGAGGCCACCTAAAAAAGCAATAATCAGTGTGTCCAGCCATTGAATGTCGTTCCAAATCCCAATCACAAGAAGTGCAGGCACCGTGAATATTACACCTGCTGCTAGCGACTCTCCTGCACTGGCCATTGTTTGGACAGCATTGTTTTCTAGAATCGAGACATCTTTGAACAATGAACGTAAGATAATCATCGACATGACAGCAGCAGGAATACTTGCAGATACTGTAATACCTACTTTGAGGCCCAAGTATGCGTTTGCAGCAGTCATGAGGATGCCAAGTACAATACCGACAACGACTACACGTAGAGTCAATTCTTTGGGAGACTCTGAGGCGGGAATGTACGGGCCCTCCAACGCGCTCATGGCTGTTCCAAGCGAATTCACTTGTTCAATTCATCGCTTGAAAAGGCAAGGGATTTCCACCACCATCATCATAAGTCCACCGTAATACCAAGGGTTACTCACGGTCGTGAGTTGGGTGAGAATATGGATTCTTGGCACGATATGGATTCAAACGATGTGTACTCAAAACTCAATACCACAAGTGATGGGCTTTCTGACTCTGAGATTTCGAAGCGAAGGCAAGTCCATGGTCGAAATAAGTTGAAAGAACCGGAAAAGACCTCAGCATTCATTCGCTTCATCTCTCAATACAACGACCCACTCAATTACCTTCTTATTGGCGCTGCACTCATCGCACTTGCCATCAATCCTGATCATCCCGGTGATGCTATCTTTATTTTCATTGTACTTACTGCAAACGCATCCTTTGGATTTTGGCAGGAGGGGCAAGCTGAACAGGCAATGGATGCACTCAAACAGATGTCAGTATCGACCTGTGTCGTTATACGTGATGGAGTCGAAT
>JASLVU010000104.1 GCA_030741225.1 Candidatus Poseidoniaceae archaeon
CCTCGAAGTTCAATCGGATTGGGCACAGAATATTGTTGTTGGATTTGGACATCTTGGCGGAAACACAGTTGGCATAGTTGCGAATCAACCTAAAGTTTTGGCTGGATGCCTTGATATTGATGCTAGCGACAAGGCTGCACGCTTTGTGAGATTTTGTGATGCGTTTAATATTCCGCTGGTGACCTTAGAAGATGTGCCAGGATTCTTACCCGGCACCAACCAAGAATGGGGCGGCATTATTCGGCACGGTGCAAAATTACTCTACGCATTTGCGGAAGCAACTGTTCCGAAACTTACTGTGATTCTTCGCAAAGCATACGGTGGCGCCTACGATGTCATGTCTTCAAAACACATTCGCGGAGATTACAATGTGGCCTGGCCAACCGGTGAACTCGCTGTTATGGGTGCTGATGGCGCTGTCGAAATCATACACCGCAAGAGAATTTCGAATTCTCGAAATTCTGAACAAGAACGTCAAAGGCTGACTGAGGACTTCAACGAAAAATTTGCAAATCCGTACACAGCTGCTGCATTGGGATACTTAGATGATGTTATCGAACCAAATCAAACTCGCAGCAAACTTTGTCGCGCACTTGAAATGCTCATGGATAAAGAAGAATTACGTCCTGCTCGAAAGCACGGAAACATACCGCTTTGAGGAGATCGTATGTCGAAAAAGCAAGACGAAACTTTGCGAATGGCAGCAATAGCAGCCGTACTTGCTATGCTTTCACAAAGTGGAGATGACCCCAGTCAAATCGCTCGTAAACCTGGACTCGCTTGGTCACAAGACCATCGACGAATGAATACTGGACAATCTTCATTGATGCATCAAAGAGCAAGTCGCTCACCATGGAAGTGAAACAATGCCTGAAACCAGAAAAGTAATTGTCGATGGAGTTGAATTTGAAGTCACCATTGAAGGCGAAGGAAAAACTTGGACTGCTACGGTTCAAGGTAAATCGTTTGAAATCGAAATACCCGATGCAGCCCCTGTTGCAAAGAAAAAGCGAAGTGGCGGTGGTAAGAAGAAGAAATCAGGTACCGTTTCAGCCAACATCCCTGGAAAAGTTGTTACAGTCGAAGTGGAAGTGGGTCAACAAGTTTCTGAAGGACAAGTCATCTTAATATTAGAAGCAATGAAGATGCAAAATGAAATTCAAGCACCCATTTCTGGAACTGTTACCGTTGTTCATTGTGAGGAAGGTCAAGCAATTGAGGCAAACATCCCACTTGTTGTTATTGAACCTGAACAAGATGAAGTTAATACCAGCGACTAATTTGTAATTGTTCGCTAGAACAATACGACCATTAAAGACCTGTCAGCATGTGTGCGTATCATGACCGGAACTTCTGTATGTGACTTCCCAGGTTGTGGCACAGACGGCACAATTGTTTCACGATTATCTCCGGAAGGTTTCTTGGTTGCTACCGGAAAGAAGGCTTACTCATTTCGAGAAGCCTACAGAAGATTCTACTATTGCAGTTCTTGCCACGACAAACTCATGGGAGGAGTGTGGTCCAGAGTCCGTAAACCCGAGGACAAAAGCGACGGTCATGTTGCACCAACTGCAATCTAGTCTTGCCGTAGAGTCTTAAACTAGAATTCTCTGCTGTCAACATGGCCGGAGATGTAAACCCAAGTGGCTCATATCGGATTCGAAGTTTGTCAATTGCAATAATGCTCGTGTTGACAACAATCACCCTCACAGCATTCACATCATCAGCTGTCGGCACAACTCAAAACGATATGAATTCGGGTGGAGACCTACCTGATAATGCTACATCAATCTCAAATTCATCAACGCTCAATCTTTCTGGAAATGCTCCTTATTCTTCTGGCAATTATTACAGCGAATTGGACGTAGGTGACGACCAAGATTGGTTTGCAGTTCAATTAAATCCAAATGAGGATTTAACAGTCCGGATTTCTTACAACGCAACCTACACGTCATCAACCGGAATTAGTTACTCCAACGACTTCGAACTCTGGATGTACAACGCCAATATGAGCACGATGGGCAGTTCCATTGCGAACAATCCCGAGACGGTCACATCCAACAGCACCGGAGTTGCCCATGGTGGAACAATTTACATCAAAATTCTGCGCTACAGCGGCTACGGCAGTTACACCACCAATGTATGGACACACAACAGCTCGTCTACAGGAGGAACAGGTAGCGGTAACGGCTCTGCCGGTGCAACCTGCTCAGGAAGTGGGACCCTCGTCTCAGATATTCTTGAACCGAACGACGCCACATCAAGCGCTACTCAAGCATCCATTTTGCCTCTTTCATGCACCGGACTTTCGATTCACACGACGACAGATGAAGACTACTTTAGAGTCGATATGCTGGCGGGAGTGACCTACTATGCAAACATCACCTTCATCGGATCAAACGGCGACATCGATACAGAGTGGGACAGTTCCACTGGCTCTTACATCGACAGTTCTGGTGGAACCGGTAACGTTGAATCGATGAGTTATTCCTCATCGATAAACCAAACCACTTATCTTCGAGTATACGGATATTCAGGCGACACCAATGTCTACGATATTTCCATAACAACCGACTTGCCAGGAGGAGGGCAATCCTTTGAAACAGTCGCAGTGACAATGAACAACATCACCAATGCAACATTGGAATTTTCAGGACTGACGGTTGGCGATACGTATCTCTACAATTATACCACATACCAGTCCATCAACAACGGTAGTGAGTATTGGGGGACAAGTCTCAATGGAAGTTTCAATGCAACAGGTACCACGATGATGGTAAATGTCACTGTCCAATCTGGAATGGTTTATGAATCACAATTCTGTGTTGTTTCTGAACTGAAAAATTCTGCTGGAGTGCCTTACAACAGCGCATTCGACTGCACCTACATCGAGATGATTGAAACAGTGGTAACTTCCTCGACAACCGGAACAATTCAAGCAACGAACCTCTCCACAAATACCAACTATACGCTTAGATGGATTGTGTATGACTACGTTGAATTCCAAGCAAATCTTACTGCTTCTGGAGATGTTGACGCTGCCGTGACGCATTCCGTAGTTGACCAAGTAAATTTGACATTTACATCCAACACATCCAGTTCAAAAACTTGGCAGATAACATGGAATGGACCTACAACGCTCAACGAACATGGATTTGCGGCAATTCTTTCATTCAACAATTCTCAAGTTAATCTTTCGAACGGTGATGGTTTTGTTGGATTCCACGATAAACAATTTATCCCCCAACTTCCTACCTTGCTCATTGATTCATACTCAACAAGTACGACATCAGCAACAAATGACATCTCGGTAAAAGGAAACGACCTCGTCGTTAATGACCAGTACAAGTACCAAGTTTTGGTTACCGATAGTTCTGGTGCCTCCCTATCAAGTTCAAGCCTCACGAGTTTCACTGCAACGGCCCAAAACATGAGCATGCCAACCTATACCTACAATACTCCAAATGCGAGCGGAATTTATTGCGCTGTGGTCAAGCTCTACTCCATTGCCAATGTACAATTAATCGGAGACAGCGACTGTTTCTCACTTACTTTTGATGACGATAACGATGGTGTTCAAAATGAGTATGACCTTTGTGCAAACACCACCGCTGGCGCAGTGGTTGATACCAACGGTTGTGAACTCTCTCAGAGAGATACCGACGGTGATGGTTACAACGACATGGTCGATGCATTCCCCTCCGACAGTAGCCAG
Organism: Candidatus Poseidoniaceae archaeon; assembly: GCA_030741225.1. GTDB lineage: Archaea > Thermoplasmatota > Poseidoniia > Poseidoniales > Poseidoniaceae > MGIIa-L1. Next base: position 3,716 of record JASLVU010000104.1, read on the forward strand.
TACTCGGATATTGATGGAGATGGATATGGGGATAATCAAAGCGGTAATGCTCCAGACCACTTCCCGTTGGACAACACTCAATGGTCTGATCAAGACGGTGATGGATACGGTGACAACTCATGGGGTAATGCATCCGATGCATTCCCATACGATCCTACACAATGGTCTGACCAAGACGGTGATGGATACGGAGATAACGCAAGTGGAAATTATGCTGATGAATACCCAACTGAACCAACCCAATGGTCTGATTCAGATAATGACGGATACGGAGACAATTCTTCCGGCTACAATGGTGATGCATTCCCGACTGATGCATCCCAATGGTCCGACCAAGACGGTGATGGATACGGTGACAACCCGAATGGGAATGCTCCAGACTCTTTCCCGAACGATTCGACTCAATGGTCTGACCAAGACGGTGATGGGTACGGTGACAATCCCACTGGAAACAATGGTGATGCTTTTCCAACCGACAGTTCCCAATGGTCTGACCAAGATGGAGATGGTTATGGAGACAATCAGGCTGGAAACAATTCAGACGCATTCCCTAGCGATGGTACACAATGGTATGATGCAGATGGCGATGGATATGGAGACAATCAAAACGGCAACAACGCCGATCGGTTCACCTCCGAACCCACACAGTGGTTCGACGCAGACGGCGATGGATATGGAGACAATTCAAACGGCAACAACCCGGACCTTTGTCTCAACACACCTCAGGGGCAAGCCGTTGATTCGAACGGATGTTCGGAGCAACAGAAAGATGACGATTTGGACGGAGTATCAAACAATCTCGATGCTTGTCCAATGACGCCCGCCGGTGAAACAGTAGATTCAACTGGATGTTCCGGTTCGCAAGAAGATGCAGACAACGACGGCGTAATGGACATGTTTGACATCTGTCCGCTTACACCTCTAGGCGCTCAAGTCGATGCTTCTGGATGTTCAGAAACACAGAGAGACACCGACGACGATGGTATTAACGACCAGCTTGATGAGTGCCCCTCTACAACTGCAAATGTTCCTGTCAACGGCGTTGGCTGCTCGTCTGCTCAACGCGATTCTGATGGTGATGGGATTTCAGATATGGACGATACCTGTCAAATGTCACCATCCGGAATGCAGGTTGATGTTAACGGGTGTGCAGATTCGCAACGTGATGATGACAGTGATGCGATAAACAACGATGTTGATCAGTGTCCTGATACTGAAGTTGGCATGATTACGAACTCAGTTGGATGTGCAAATGTTCAACTCGATGATGACAACGATATGATTGACAACACAGTCGATTTGTGCCCTGCCACTCCAGCAGGACAACAAGTCGATTCAGTTGGATGCGCAGAATCTCAACTTGACCAAGATAACGATTCCATTCGGAACCACAAGGATTTGTGCCCGGATACCGATGAGTCACACAGTATTGACCTTGATGGCTGTTCTGAATACCAACTCGATGATGATGAAGATGGTGTCAAAAATATTGATGACGATTGCCCTCGAACGCCTACCAGTTCGATTGTTTTCGATGACGGATGTGCACTTTCACAAATGGATAGTGACAAAGACAATGTCAACGATGCAGAGGATGACTTCCCACTTGACCCAAACGAGACTACGGATTCGGATGGTGATGGGATTTCAGATACCTACGATTATTATCCCGATGACCCTACAAAATCGGAACAAGAGGTATCTGATGGCGGTGCTGGATTGGTATACGCAATTGTTGCCCTACTCGCAGTCTGTGGACTAGCAGCTCTTCTCATCGTTCGAAAGAATCAGCAATTGCCTACAGAAAGTTCTCCATTTGCAGAACAAAATTATCTTGACACATCGACGGAATCAAACATGTCTTTTGAAAGCAGCAAAGAATTACCAGAAATTCAAGTCCAAAATCAGCAATGGGAGGAAAACGGAGTGTCATGGTCAAAATCTCCAGATGGAACATTGCATTATTTCGATACCGAATCCGGACAATGGATCGTTTATCAACACGATTAGGTAGAAATTGATATAAGTTCTCAAAACGAGAACATTTGCCGGCTAAAGAAGTATAAACCGGTGCAATCAATACCAATCTATGGGCAAGGCTGCAGTTGTGATTACATGTCTATTCCTGTTGCTGAACACCTTGCCGATGGTCGCAGCTCAAGCACAACCACCTCCTCCAGATTATACGTTAATTTGTGATAACACCAATACCCGAATTGAGGTTGATCCAAATACTCCAATTCCCCCAGAAGGTAGTGTAGAATGCACTGTGCGAAATCAAGAAAATTATGCAATTGAGTTATCAATTGATACTGAATTATATCTAATTGAGACTCAACACCCCGATTCGATTGAAGTCGGAGGAGAGTCTGAGGAAACATTTGAGGTTTCTCTGAGAGGAAAGGATGAAATGATGATGGACAGTTTACAACTAAAAATTGAAACGAAAGTCACAAAAACTGCAGGGTTTGATTACTCGGACGATGAGTCTGTACAATACAACCTCATGATCAACATTCTACAGTATGCAGGATTT
>JASLVU010000105.1 GCA_030741225.1 Candidatus Poseidoniaceae archaeon
AAATCCAAGCAGATGCACTCGTAGAATCCGGAATTTGCGGCTTTGTTTTCAAAAAGGACTCACCCTCTTGTGGCCTTGAACGTGTCCGAGTTTACCGGGAGGGCCAAGTGCAAGCAGTTCGGGATGGAAAAGGAATGTTCGCAAAGGTATTCACAACACTTTACCCCCATATTCCAGTGATTGAGGAAGGCCGACTTACAGATGCTCGCCAGGCAGAACACTTCTTGGCTCGAGTTCACTTCTTTTCTCTTTGGCGCGAGGAAGGGCTGAATGGATGGACTGCAAAAGCGGTAATGCAATTCCATAATACCAACAAATTGTTCCTTCTGAGCCGTTCGCCCGATGCCAAACGACGCTTAGGTCGTTTAATTGCTGAAGGTTTTGATAAGGGCGATCACGCAAATACAGTTGCTCTCGCCTACATGACAGAGGCTCAAAAAGCCTTGAATGTTTTAACGAAGAGCGGCCCTATTGCCCATACAATGGAAAGAATTCTGGGTAAACTATCGAATAAACTAACCAAGAGCGAGCGTCAAGAACTTCTGCAGGTCATTCACGATTTCCGCCAAGGTTTACTCCCTCGTTCAGCACCACTAACATTACTTCAACATCATGTGCGTCGATGCAATCTTGATACACCAACCAACCAACGCTTTATGTCCCCTATTCCGCTTTCTCTTGGACTAATGGCGCGAGTTTGAACAAACTGAATTTTTGTTTTTAACTCAAGCATCTTACTGCTGCGCGATCATTTAACATACACTCGAGTGTATTTGATAGCAGTATACAATGTTGTATGCGGGGCTGCCAAGACGAGTTCTCTGTTGGGAACGTAAGATTCCTTTTTCGGTAATTTTTCAAGATTTTTGTTTTGTTTATATGTGGTCGAAAGGTTGGACTTGGTAGAGTGATAATATGGATGACAAGACATACACCGTAGAAATAGCAGACGCAACAGGACATAGCGAAGTCCAAATGACCAAAAAAGAACTAATTGACCATGCCACGCATACAAAGGGCCGCTGGATCTTCGTTGATAACCGAATGGTTGCGACAGAGGAATTAGCTGCAATTGACCTTTCTGCTGCGAGTCATATTCGAAGCCTACCCAGCCTTCAAGCCGGTCTAGATGAAAAGAAATACTGCATTGAGATTGCAGATTCGACTGGCCACAGCGAGGTTCTAATGACGAAATCTGAGATTATTAGGCATGCAACGAACGCCAAAGGCCGTTGGGTTTTCGTAGACAATCGACTGGTTTCCGCATCCGATTTAGCGAATGTTGATTTTGATTCAGCACAACATATTCGAAGCGTTCCAAGTCTGCAGGCTGGACTGTGAAAACGCTCTAGAAATGGTTCTATACTGAGGGGACACCTTCAAGAAAGGGTGGCCAGTCGGAATGAATGGAGACGAACACTATGGTTGAACTCGTTGATTACAAATGTGCAGTTTGCGGAAGTCTTGAATCCTTCCACCGAGAACGAAACGGTATCAGTTGCAAATCTTGTGGTTCACGTATTTTCATGAAACTTCGCCGCACTGGAACCAAGCGCATCAAAGCCGAATAATTCCTCATCACCTTCTTTCCATAGGGTTGAAAGACTGTTGGCCACATGGTCCGATTATGACAACGTGGTTCTCCGACAAGAAGCCGCTTTTGTTTTCAGACCTTCTGCTCCCAGAAGCAGTCGTTACCAGCATTACTCGTACGGCGTTACAAGCAAACCCCCCTCACCTTCTGCTGTCCGGGCCATCTGGTTCAGGAAAAACAGCGGCATGGCGATTGATTGCACGTCAAGTGCTTGGCGCAAGCTGGGAATCGCGCACTCATGTTTTACAAGCTCGTGACCTTTCTCGAACAGCCGGAGCTATGGCGAAGTTTGAAGAATTTTTACGCCCGGAAGGAACGGGTTCGGAGGATACTTTAGCCGGCAGAACCAGTCTTGATGCATTTGATCATACATTCTCTACCGGCGCAGCTAGAACTCCCCCTCCGGCGGGAGTAGAATCCGAACATACTCCTGACAAGCAAGCGGCAGTATCTCGCCTCATTGTTCTTGAAGATGCAGATTACCTAGGCACAATTCGCCAATCGTATCTGCGAAGAATGATGGAGGTGAGTAGTGGAAGCGCTCGTTTTATTTTCACCGCACATACACCTTCAAGAATTATTGAAGCACTACGAAGTCGAACCCAACACATTCGTTTTCCAAAAATAAGCCGTCCACTTATTGAATTGCGATTATCACAGATTGTTCATGAGGAAGGGCTGCAGCCCGTAAGGGGGATTATTGGCGACATTGCACATATTTCTTCAGGAAATATTCGGAAAGCCATTTTCATCCTGGAATTACTTGCTCATAGAGAGTTGTTGAATGAACGAAGAAACCTCCAAAACTTACTTGCAGCAACCTCTCTAAGAGAGATACAACATATCCTTGAAGAAGCCCTGAGAAACCGCGTTCATGATTGGCGTTGGGAAAAGACTGGGAATAAGAATGTACGAACGCTCAAGGGAGCAATGGGCGTTCTTGATCAATTGATGTCAACAAATAATTTAGAGCCTGAAGATATAGTCGAGCAATTTCATCTCCTTCTCACCGAAGGACGTTTACATTTAGAAGAGCACATACTTTCTGAAATTCTGCAGGCGCTAGCAGTTTGTGATGTAGCACTGCATCGCAGTCTTCAAGGCCGTATAGAATTGGAACAATTTTTGTTCCGTGTCGCAGCAATTGGCGAAAGGATGAATGCTGCGAAAGCGTCTTGAGACCGTGACCTTTGGGCAGGTTGGGCGTGTAGCACAGCTGGATAATGCGTTGGCCTCCTAAGCCGAAGATCCCGGGTTCGAATCCTGGCACGCCCGCTTTCAACGGCAAATCATTCATCCATCGATTTTCTTTATTTCTTCGCCTAATGAAAGGCAAGAGAGATATTCAACCACTTTGTGTCTCTGCATGAGCGCCATGGCTGTTGGGGGTAAAAAGTCCAAGGATTCTGAGGCGTACATTCCTCTCCCCGACCCTTACGGCGAGGGTTTTGAATATTCTGAAGATCCAATTGAAAACACGAGAAAACAGTGGGCGGTGCTGGAGAATAGACGCTTGAAAGCAGGGCGAATAGCCCGAACTCCGATTCTAATGCTGTGGAGGACAATGAGCGGATTTTTACTTGCAGTACTTGCATTTGCGAGCTTGGTCCATGCCCCTGTTCTCGAGTGGTTTGGTGGACTCATATTCATTCTGATTCCTGCGTTGTTAGTGGCGGTCGCTCCAACGGTTGTGGCTGGCGAGTCGGCGTGGCAAGCGATGCAAGCAAGGATTTCACTACGTGAGCAAGGAGGCGTTCAAAGTGGGAAAAAACATGCATTGCGCGCTCAACCAGGGATGGACAGGATTATCGAAAGTATGAACGACCAACGTCGAAACAACATGGTTCTTACTCTGCTTTCATCACTCTCTGTCGTGCTTCTCATTCTCGCTTCTGCTGTCGAGTCGAATTCACTTGCCTGGAATTTGGCTTTATTGGTGGCAATGACATTAGGTATTGCACAAACATTCCACGGTATTTTTTCATATGGATTTATACGACAACTGGGCGACCCTTTTCCATCAATCGTGTTCCATGCACCAACCCACCATCCCACACAACTCGGAAGCGTCTTAGGGGATCTTCTTGCCGCACATCTTGATCCTGATCTTTATCTTGAATGGGAAGTGTGGCAGAAACTATTCCGTAAAGCCTTGATTCCTGGTCATATTACTAAACAGGCTCTCGAACGACTTCTGTACATTCTCCATCTGAATATGGAAGGTGAATTATCGACCGATTTGGCTCACAGTGAATTGAAGTCATTCATTTCCGAGGATCATTTTGAATCGCTCTTGCTGGACGGCGATGGTCGTTTTAATTGGAGGACTATTCAACGGCTAATTGCCCATTCAAGAGGATGGCAGCCCGAGGCATTTTTGCTTCTTGACCGACTCCAGAATGATTTGCTTTCTGGCGCCCCTGCTATGCTAAGAGCCAAGTGGCGTATGGATGTCGCTTTGGATGAAAACTGTTACGAAGGTGCTGGGAACTTGTTTATCGTGCTTAACAATCAAACCTTTGAATCTCGTCACGTTCGTGTCGAGGTTTTGACTCCAAACGGAGAACCCGAAACACGGGACCATCGTTTTGAATTGAGCGCTTGCCCCCCTCCTTCTGCTTCAGTGCTTTTGTCGCATGAGAAGCAAGACGACGCACTTGATTGGATTCCTCGTTACCTAGAGCGCGGAGTAGTGCTTTGGATTGGCGTAGCATGGCCGAGAAGTTTTACTGGACCTGCAGACGTGCAAATCATTCTTCGAGACGACGAGGGCGTTGTTTTGGAATCTCAAATCGTACGGACTATTGTTCGTCGAAGCGCTGGACACCAAACGGCCAACAGGATGCACAAACTGGATGTAGCACGAAGACATGGTGAAAAACCCCTTCCCAAAATCGTTCTTTGAAGCGACATATCTTTCGAGTCAACAATCATCATGGCTCCTCGCTCCAAGTTCGTGAAGCGCTTTGCTTATGGGTGGGGGGCACCTCCCTTCACACAACGGAAGTGATATCATGGAGGCATGGGATGTTATCGTACTGGGTGATGGGCCTGCAGCCCTTCGTTCTGCTGTAGAATCTGCGAAAGCAGGCGCATCTACATTGATGCTGTGTGAAAACGCTCTAGGAAGCACACCTCATGTTGCACAAGATGGGTTTGCAGCTCCCCTCCTTGAATCCAACAACAGAGACCACCGTGAAGACACAATTCGCTCTGGCGGCTATCTATGCGACCAGGATATTGTTGAATTACGAACTGCTGCAGCTATTCGGCAGGTCGATTTACTTGAGCGATGGGGGATGACTTTCCGAAGAGACGCAAATGGGATTCCAATGGCTCGGAAAGCAATTGGCCATGGTAAAGCACGCAATGTTGATTCTGGTGACGCTACAGGCAGAGAAGCACAGCAAATTCTTGAAGAACAGTGCATGCGATATGGCGTCATCCGTCGCGGCGACCACCTCCCATTATCTCTTATCCACACCAATCAATCAGTAAGTGGAATCACCGTTGTCGATATGACCAATGGCCGTATTGCGGCTCTGCAAGCGAAGGCGATAATCATCGCAGATGGCGGTTTTGAAGGTATTTTCTCTCACGGCGTGGTTGGACTCGGACTGGATTTGGCATTGCGAGCCGGCGTCCCGTTACGCGACATGGAATTCATTGCACGCACTCCCCTTGGCATCAAAGACACCAACATGATTCTTCCACTCGGTTTACTCAACGATGGAGCATCACTTCACGAAGCCAACGGATCGGATATCGAATTTGAAATCAACACATTGGATGGCTTGTGTCAAGCTGTTGATAATGCAGCACAGCCTGTATTGGATGCTCGAAACCTTGGCGAAGCATCAGAATGGTGGAATGCTACGTTTAGGAACGTCAAGCAACGAACAGGTATCGATATGAATCTTCAAACAGTTGGTATTGAAACACGACCTTATGCAACATTGGGAGGTATAGCCGTAGACGAACACGGTCGCGCAATTCTTTCAACTTGGTCGCGATGGTTTACTGGGCTTTACGCTGCTGGAGATGCATCTTGTTCGGGCTTCCATGGCGCTGACATGTTGCCTGGGAACAAGATGTTAGACGACATACATGGCGGTGCTGCTGCCGGAGCGCATGCCGGAGAATGGGTGAAACATCGCCAATTCTCGAACACACAAGCTGCCAACGAGGCTGAAAAAGTAGCGCAGTCGGACCATTCCGTCATTTCTCAACCTTCTGAAGAAGGAGTCGTACGTGTCGGTCATGTTTTGACAAAAATTCGCGATGCTTTGCAATCTGGCCTTGCAGGAACTCGAAATGCTGGAGGTCTCCATTCGTTGATTGAGTCTTTGGACGCAGCATCGCTTCTTGCTGAATCGATTTATCTTGACCAAAATTCACTTCTTGCAAACTCGAACCTCGTTGAAATTGCTCGTGTACAAGCATCTGCTCGCCTTGCACTTGTTGCTGCTAAATCAGCTCTTGCTCGGGAAGAATCTCGGGGAACACATCACCGTACGGATTTCCCTGATGCAAATGAAGAACTCCTTCACCATTACACCATTGACCAAAAAGGGGCAGTCAGTACTCTTGCTCTGCGAAAGAGCAAATCGGGCAACTGGCTTTTATCGC
>JASLVU010000106.1 GCA_030741225.1 Candidatus Poseidoniaceae archaeon
CGCTCTCTCCGGAATGAGGCCAATGGTGGAAATTCAGTTTGGAGGATTCGCCGCTCTAGGTTTCAATGCACTTCTTAACAATGCAGCCATGCTACGTTGGCGATGGGGTGCTGATTGTCCTATGACTATTCGGATTCCTCTCGGTGCACGAACACGTTCTGGACCCTTCCATGCGAACATGATTGAATCTTGGTTTGCCAATGATCCCGGACTGGTCGTCGTTGCTGCTGGAACTCCGCAAGAGGCTTACGATTTACTCATGGAAAGTGCAGAACTCGATGACCCCGTCTTGTTTTTGGAACATATCGGATTGTATGGTTTACGCGGCGGCCTTACCGGATGGAATCAAAACATCAACCAAATTGTTGACACCGAGCCTGTCAAAGAAGCAATATCGAAAGGAGAACGATACAAATTGGGTAAAGCTGCGGTTGTTCGCGGGGGACGCGATGTGACTTTGGTGACTTGGGGCTCTATGCTTCATATTGCACAGCAAGCTGCTGAACAACTTTCGAGTGAGGATATTGAAGTTGAGATTATTGACTTGCGCACACTTCTACCCTTCGATGCTGAAACATGTATAGACTCAGTTTTACGCACTGGGCGATTGGTTGTACTTCAAGAAGGTCAGTGGTGTGGTGGGCTTGGACACAGTATTCAAAGTCGAATTTTGGAGTCCTGTTTTTACAGTCTTGAAGCAGCACCTGCAGTTATTGGAGCATTGGATACCCCAGTCCCGTTCTCTCCTCCTTTGGAAAATTTCACTATACCTTCTCTAGACCACGTAGTCAATATGCTAAGACTTACTGTTCGCAATTAACTTACATCTGTTTTTTGACTGATGTTGAATCTATTGAACAGTTCTGCTGCAATCCATGCTCCGCAAACCGTTGTAATACAATAGAACGGTATGAGCAAAGCGCTGTCCGAGAAAAGATTGGGGCCAAATGTCCGTGCAGGATTCATTGAAGCGCCCGTTAACGGGCCGAAGAAGAACGCCAACACAGCAACGACGAAACCCACGAAGAAGGCAATCGAAATATGAGTTTGTGAACGCAACACAATCCAGTATATTGAACCCATCAGAGTAAAGGTGATGAAAACCTCCACAAGTGATGCAGAAAGCAATGATGTTTCATCAGAAAGGGTTGTCGTACCGATTCCTTGAATGAATGCTGCAGAAAAAGTTGCTCCCGATAATTGAGCGAGGATATAAGGAATCACCGCCTCTTTTTCAAGATGGCCACTCCGCCAAAATGCAATAGATACAGCCGGATTAATGTGTGCGCCACTGATTGGCTGGAAAATTAGAATCGCAACCGTAACTGCGATGCCAAAACTAAGCGAGATGACAAGATTCGATGCACCCAAAGCAATACTTCCACACCCAGCACCGACCATAATCGCGGTACCAAGGAACTCAGCAAAGCAACGACGCCTCATGATTGTACGTCCATCAACGGTTTTATGTTCTTTACTAAATATATTATTTTAAAATTTGAAGAGGGAACCGTGAAGAAGGTAGTGCTCATGGATAGTCTTATGGGGTCCGAAGAGAAAGTGATGGGAATCCCCCAACTCCTTCATTTTCAAACCCTCGTTACCACAGGTGCATTGTTTCTGGGTATTGTTGCTGTTCGACTTCTGGAGCACTCAGTAGGAATTGATAGCCTGTTTATTACTGCAATTATTGCGCTTCTTGCTCTAGGGTTGCTGATTTATTCTGCTGATTTTTTCATTGAAGGTGCCAAAGGTTTGGCTCGACGTGGTGGTTTGCCAGAAGTAGTGATTGGACTCACCATTGTGTCTATTGGAACCTCCTTGCCGGAGATTTTAGTCACCACAACAGCAGCTTTGGATATCGCAAAAACACCCGAGGCGGCTGATTTTGCCATCGGTTCAATTCTTGGCTCGGTATTTGTTCAAATCACCCTCATCTTAGGAATTGTCGTTGTCAACAAAGGGCTCAAAATTCGTGAATCTTGGCTCAAGAGAGATGGCCTTATCATGCTCTTAGCAGTCCTTCTTCTCTCGTTCTTTCTCCTTACAGATTTCACTTTAGAGCGTTGGGAGTCGTTCATTTTGGTAAGTCTCTATATCGTCTATATTGTTTGGCTGCTGATGCACAGAGAAGTTATTCAGAAAGAAGAAGAGGAAAACCTCGAAGATGTAGGCGTGCGTGGTTCAAATTGGAGTACCGCAGCTTACCTCATTATGGTGGTTTCCGGCCTTGCTTTTGCTGTTTTCGCAGCCCACCATCTTGTTGAATATGCCAGTATCATTGCTGTTGAATTGAAAGTTCCTCAGGCCATTGTTGGCACGACAGTTTCGGGAATAGGTACCTCTCTACCTGAATTAACCATAGCCATTATGGCTTCAAAGCGAAGTCAAGGTGTTGCAATTGGGACACTCATTGGTTCAAACATTACCGATCCGCTTATGTCTATTGGACTTGCAGGACTGGTCTCACCTCTTGTAATCACAGATTCAGGATTTGATTTCATCGTGTATTTACTCATTCCATTTACAATTTTAGGTTGCAGCGTTGCTCTTTTGATGATGCGTACCTCATACGAATTCAAGAAGTGGGAGGGATACACGATGATTTTGATTTATCTCTTATTCCTTGCATCGCTTGAAGCATACAACCGTTCATGGATTCGTTTCTAATCAATGAAGACATAAGGGGCGACCTCTTGGCATGGCCATGGTCAACTTTCAACTCGACGAGATGCAAGAGATGCTGAAGGAACTCGCTCATCAATTTGCAGTGGAGGAAATTCGACCGCATGCGGAACATTGGGATACTGAATCAATCTATCCGAAAGAAGCGATTCAATCTGCTCACGAGATGGGTCTTCTGAATCTCCATATTGGAGAGGAGTACGGCGGTCCTGGGCTCGGTTCTATGGAAGAGGTACTCGTTAACGAAGAGTTGGCTTGGGGTGACCCAGGATTTGCAACAGCAGCCTACGCAACGTCCCTCGCATGCGCTCCTATAATTACAGGAGCAACCGAGGAACAAAAACAGATGTGGTTGGGTAAGGTTGCACAAGAGGGTGCCCTTGCCTCGTATGCTGTGACCGAGCCTGGCGCCGGTTCTGATGTTGCTGCTTGCAAAACTACCGCGGTACGGGATGGAGATGAGTACATCATAAACGGTTCAAAAATGTGGATTACCGGTGCAGGGTATGCTGATTTTTTCTTTGTCTTGGCCAAAACTGATGTTGATGCAGGTTACAAAGGGATGTCTGGTTTTATCGTTGAAAGTGACGCAGAAGGATTTTCCTTAGGGAAAAAGGAAGTCAACATGGGCCAACGATGTTCAGACACTCGCTCCATTCAGTTCGATGATGTGCGGATTCCTGCCAATCAGTTGATTGGTGGCTCTGAGTCAGGAGGCTGGATGAATGCAATGAAGGCATTTGATATGAGCCGTCCAAACATTGCTGCACATGCCACAGGCCTTGCACGCGCTGCTTACGAACATGCTTTGCAGTACTCAGGCGAGCGTTCTACCTTTGGAAAACCTCTTCACAAGCATCAAGCTATTCAGTTTATGTTGGCCGACATGAAAACAAAAATCGAAGCCTCTCGAATGCTAACTTGGAAATCAGCCTGTGATTCAGACGCTGGCATCAAAAATACTGAATCTGCGGCTCATGCAAAGAGATTTGCCGCAGATACTGCTATGGAAGTCTCCACCGATGCAGTTCAAGTCTACGGTGGATACGGTTATTCAGAAGAATACCCCGTAGCTCGCCTCATGAGAGCCGCCAAAGTAATGCAAATCTATGAAGGATCATCTCAAGTTCAAAAAATGATTATTGGCAGAGAAATCACGAAAGACCTATGATTAATTGTCGTGGAGATTATCATTCATCCGCTCCCAATGACGAACAATTTCTTGATCTCTCTTTTCTTTCTCTTCTATTCGCAACTCGGCTAGTTCCTCCTCCAAATTGGAGAAATCGAACCCTTCAATCCATTCATGCTCGTAAAGTTCGTGAACGTCATCCTCCTCCATAGCACCCATTACGATATCCTCTTGTTGTTCGTACATGACTTGCAGATTGTGAAATTCGCCTTGCCAATCTCCATCATCAATCATATCTTTAGTTACCACCATCATCTCTTGGAAAATAACAATGTTTTCCAGCATGGTACGGGGGCAAATTAGAAATTTTGCGAGCATTGGGATTTCCATTGCTGTTTGGATATCGTTGATGAGTGCAAACACAATTGATACAATTTGGTCTCCTATCGGCAAATTCTTGTCGTGTGGATGCACACAGAGTTGAACGCTAAATTCCGTATCGTTGATAAGATCGCTCTTCCAACGCGCTGCTTTGGTATTGGTAATCCATTCGGCAGTTTCTTCGAGGTATTCTTCATCAAAAATGACCTGGCTTTCAATTTCATACCAGCGTTTTGATTCACCTTTGAAACGTAAATGAATTTCGTTTTGCGACAGCTGAATTATCTCGACACCTGCTGATTCTGAAACAGATTTGAGCAATTCAACCGAACGAAGTTCTGGCTTGTTCATTTTGTAACTGAATTGTCTCATAATCAAGCATGTAATCGAGTGTATATGAAGAGCAAACCCAAAAACCTCTCGCTCTTGGTAATGTGTATGCCCAGAGCAGTACCTGCGATAATTTTGGCTGCAGGGGCCAGCAGTCGACTTGGAAGGCCGAAAGCTTTGTTGAAAGTTGGCAACATGAGTTTAGTTGAACTTGCTCACCACAGACTGGTTCAAGCAGGTTGTTCGCCAATCGTCGTTGTTACTCGTAGCGAACTGTCTTTGGATATTATGAAACAAACCCTAGGGTCACAAGTTCATGTCAACCCGCATCCAGAAAACGGAAGAACTGGAAGTTTACAGTGCGGCCTCATGTCTCTGGCAAGTGAAAAAGGCCGAATTCCAAAAGGCGTGCTTGTCTCACCAGTTGATCGTCCGGGGTGGACCGTCGAGCATGCCAAATCTTTGATGAAGGCCACCAAATCTTCTTGCTTATCGTTTCAGGGCCGTCGTGGTCATCCGTTTTTTTTGAATGAATCCGCAATACAAACCGTTCTGGCAGCACCTCAGGATGCTTCTTTGAGAGATATCGTTCGTTTTGAGCCTATAGATGTCGACGGGCCGCTTCTCCACCTCAACATCGACACCCCCGAGGATGAAATTTTACTTGTTCAACACGAAACATTGCTTTTGCAATCCTAATACCAACTCCGTAAAGGGTATGTGTAACCTCTCACAGCACGTGCCATGACTGCTGCAGTGATGGCTTGGGCCCTCATGCAATTATCTGCAGGTCAGCGTGTTGTTCTGGCCAGTGTAGTGCAAACATCTGGCAGCGTGCCAGGAAAGATTGGAGCGAGGCTTGCCATGTCTGCTGATTCCCAGTGGCAAGGTACGGTCGGTGGAGCGGGCCTTGAGATGAAAGTCCTCTCACGTTGTAAAGAACTTCTAGAAGAGCACACCAAACCCTACGGGGAGGTCCTTCGATATGGATTAAATAAGGGTGCGAAGGGCTATGAAGTGACACCACTTGATTCATTATGCGGGGGACAAGTTACCCTTGCAGTTGAGGTGCTGATTCCAATGCCACACGTACTTTTGATGGGAGGCGGTCATTGCGGTCAAGCCATCGCACACTCTCTTGATGTATTGGGTTGGAATCACTCGGTACATGATACACGGCCTGAGTTTGCAAATTTGGAAAAGTACCCAAACGCTAAGCACCATTTCCCAGTTACGGTTGAATCTTTTTTCGCCAGCGAAAATTTTGAATCAATATGTCGATTCTCGGATATATTGTTGCTCGGTCATGATTGGAGTGAAGACCAAGACAGACTTCTCGGACTCCTTCACCTTTTTTCTGAAAAGAAAGCCATTCCTGATGGTCGGAGCGCTCCCCGAATTGGTGTTATCGGTAGTCGTTCAAAATGGCAAGCCTTTGAAAAAGAATGCATTAACAATGGAATAGAACAACATCTTCTCGACAACGTAATTTGTCCAATTGGATTGAATATTGGCGCCGAATCTCCAGAAGAAATTGCAGTAGCAGTGGTTGCTCAAATCATGGCCTTGTTCAAACAGACCGATACTCATTCTCCAACTTGGAGAAATTAATTGGTTTTTTCACTGAAAATATGTTGTCGGAAGTATCGCAACTCTTCAATTG
>JASLVU010000107.1 GCA_030741225.1 Candidatus Poseidoniaceae archaeon
TGGTGACGAGGAGGATTATCAAAATCTGTGCCCCGACTATATCATGGGCCCCGGAACAGGTGTTGCAGCCTACATGTTTGGTTCAGAGGTTGCTGGTGATTATTGGTCGGAGCGATATTTCCTCGAGCGCGTACTCAACAACTACCAAGGTAGCGTGTATCTGATTCAAGGAATGCACGACTGGAATGTCGACCCTCACATGGCCGTTCCTACGATGAACGCACTCAAGGACGCTGGAATTGATGCCAAAGGTTTGTTCGGACAATGGGACCATGACTATCCTGATCGCCCGGTTCAGTTGGACGACCGTTCTGATCTTGGGGGTCGAGGTGGAGAAGCATTCCCCGAGATGATTCGCTACGATTGGATGCAAGACCTCCTTGAATGGTTTGATTTTTATCTACGGGGTGAAGGAGAGCAACCTGGCTTGTATATCGAAATACAGTCCAATCAAGGCCAATGGCGTCTTGAAGACCGCTATCCACCAAGCGATACCACCGAAGTTCTCTTCGATTTAGGCGGTTCTCTTACCAATGTTGGCGGCGGTACAACCGTATTTCCCGATGCCAACACAGGTCCAGTTTGGGAATCCGAGCCTCTCACTGAAACATTGTATGTTGCAGGAACGCCACGGCTTCATGTCGATGTGACCACAGCGAGTGTTGGTGGCCAGTTGTACGCACTTCTAGAGGAATGCGATGGTTCAAACAATTGCATCCATATTGGTCATGCCATCATGGATTTGCGCTACCATGCTGGAGGAGATACAATCCAAACATGGACTCCACTTGTCGAAACAATCAGTGCCAAAATGGAGTTCATGCCGCTTGATGCTGAACTCGCAGCAGGAAACACGTTGCGGTTGAGTCTTCTTTCAACGGGAGAAGATTATCTTCCAGCGAGCACTTCATCAGTTGTGTTTATTCAAGAGGGCGAATCTTCAACCTTACAACTTGATACCTTTGATTTCGATACTCGAATCTCATTCACACCACCAGCATGCACACATGAGCGATGTGTAACGACTGCCTAGTCGTGAACACCGTATGCATGGGCAGCAGCACAGCAGTCGAATTTACGGAGTGCCGGGCAACTCAAGTTCGACAGCAAACAATGGGTCTGGGTCTGTGGAGTCATGGTACGCTACAACGACTCCTCCATCGTATAGAATTCCTAATGATGCAAAGTCAAAGCGGATATCGTTCCCAGCTCCGGATGTCGAGTCCAAGTCGCCTTGTCCGATGTAGGTCAATGTATCGGGTGACATGTCTTCTGAGTAGCCACGGACATGGTACACCATGTCAACATCAGGCCCACCAGTACTTTGGTATCGAACGTTCAACACAAACAGTTCAAGGTCGCCGTTTGCTTGGAATTCCCATTCTTCAATCGAAGAGGCAACAGTACCCATGTCATAGGTATGGTTTTGCCAAGTTAGAGCGCCATCCGTTGACATGTAATGTGTAAATGAGGTGCCGCTGTTTGCAACGCAATGCAATGTTCCAGAAGAATCAAAATGACAGTATTCCGAGGGGAACTGAACTTCTAATTCGTTCCAAGAAAGTGTTGTGTCCATGTACGCAGCATTGCCGTTGTTGTAGTAGCTTGGAAATATCAATCCCCCAGTTGGCATTGGGAAAGCCCTCATTTCTTTGTGCGGCTTATTGACGTCGTAGTATGAGCTCAGTCCTTCTGAAGTGAAGTTTAAATCCAATTCAATAACGGGGTCATTGGAATCTCGGTCAGTAAACTGGAATGGATAATAGTTGAGACCATCGACACTGATCTGGCCACCAGCATCCAGCGATTGGTGCCAGAAATTCGAAACAACGATGCTCGCCCATTCACCATTTCCAATTGAAGATGTAATTGGACCAACGACTTCAACTTGCCACGAGCGGTCATAGAACGGTTCAGTTAAACGATTGTAGCACCACTTCCATTCATCTTCAGACTCATCGTAAAGTATCGCATAGAATTTGTCAATCTTTCCATCAGCACCGAGGTAGGGGAACCATGACATCGAGATGATGTCACCGTTGGTTGCTTGAACTATACTGCCCTCGCCCAGTCCTTCTTGACCGGGATTGGTTGGAACAGCAGTAATGCATTGTCCAAGAGCAGGCAACACTCCTGGAATGTAAGTGTCCCACGCATGCCCTCTGTCTTCGCTAAAGACTGGATATTCTCCACCGATGTTCAGGATATCGCCTTCTATTGTTGTAGCAAGATAATGTTCACAACAATTGCCGCCTTTACTTGCATCGAAAACCGCCCACGAAGTGTTGGTTGTTTGGTTCGTTCTGAGATCCACAGTCATGAACATACGGGGGTCTTCATGAGCAACGGTATCTATCAGTTCATATGTTTCCCAAATTGATGTCTCAATTCCGTCGTTGTCGACCAATTCTTCGCCACCGCCAAAACAACCGGCTAGAACCGTTGAGGCAACCAAAAGAAGAGACAGAACGAACTGGCGCATGTTGTTGCCTATGGGCACATCGTTTTGAATCCGTCGCTGGGCCTTTATGTTCGATGCTTAGCGAACTGAGAACCATACAGTTGTCCCATCAACTTCGAAAGAATCCGTTTCCTGCGGGGCATTTTCGGAATCTGAGTGGAATACCGCTGCTGATGCTCGTGTTTCGGAGACAATCCATTGCTGGTCATCCTCAAACATATCCGGAGCATTCTTTACCCATATTTCCAAATCAATTGTTGCTTCGATTTCGAGATTGAGTTCTTTCCTTTTTGCCTGAATTCTTCGGGTGATATCACGTGCAAGTCCTTTGGAAAGAAGCTCATCCGTATCGTTCATATCAAGGACGAGACTGATTTGTTGTGAATCTTCTCCTTGGCCAATAGTCACTGTTGAAGCGGCAAATCCTTCACGTTCGACTCTGCGAATTTCGACATCTCCTTCGTCGATGGAAACACCCATGATTTCACATGTTCCGGATTGAATGGAAGCGAGTAATTCTGTGGGATTTTCAGCATTCTTAATCTGTCCAGCAACGGCGTTGACTTCGCTTCTTGCTTTAGGAGCAAGTGCCCTAAAGTTTGGAGCCAATTCAATTTGTTGGAATCGGTCGAGGTCATTTTCGACTTCAATCGATTCGACATTCAATTCTTCTGCCAATATGTCGTGGAATTCGGTCATATCAGGGCCAGAAACAATCCAGCCTTGAGCACACGGAAGACGTTGGCGTCTTCCAGCATCGACACGGATTCTTCTTCCCACTTCTGCCAATTCTCTTACCAGTGCCATCGTTGCTTCGAGCGTGAGGTCTTTTGGTGGAAGTCTCGCTGTTGCTGCTGCGGCTTCTTCATCCCAGTTGTCTGCAGTCGCACCTTCGATTGAACCGGGAGTTCCGAGAGGCCATGCTGCTTGATGCACCGTCATGCCAGTGAGATTTCGATGAATGACATCGACCATGAACGGACTTACTGGAGCAATCAATCGACAAACGGTTGTCAAAATCTCATGAAGTGTATGTTGGCAAGCAAGTTTGTCCGTTGTTTCAGCATCGTCCCAAAGCCGTCTTCGACTCCTTCGTACATACCAATTCGAGACATCATTGACAATAAAATCCTCAAGATCTCTGCAAGCTTTGTGAAAGTTCCAACCTTTGAAGTCAGCATGGTAGTTTTCTGCAGTTGTGGCGAGACGAGAAAGAATCCAGCGATCAAGAGACGAGCGAGAACTCACTTCTGAGGTGGATTGTTCGGGGTCAAATCCGTCTATAGCGGCATAATCGGCATGAAACTTGTAGATGTTCCACAAGGTAAGGAACATCTTGGCATATGTTTCACGAACCCCATTCGAGTCAAATTTGAGTGGATTCCAAGGCGCACCAGCAGTGACCATATACCATCTGGTTGCATCTGCACCTTCGCGATTAAAGTGGTCCCATGGGTCAACAATATTTCCTCTCGACTTCGACATCTTTTTGCCCTCAGCATCAAGAATCAGTCCTAAACTCAAGCAACGTTTGTACGCCGGTTTATCGAATACAGTGGTTGACACAGCGAGCAAAGTGTAGAACCATCCTCGGGTCTGGTCGACACCTTCACAGATGTAGTCAACCGGGAAAGACGCATCGAATGTTTCTGCTCCATCGAATGGATGATGCCATTGCGCAAACGGTGCACAGCCAGAATCAAACCAACAATCCATGACAAAAGGTTCTCTGTGCATTGGTTTTCCATTTTCAGAAACCAAAGTGTACCCATCGACAACGGGTCGGTGAAGATCAACATCGTCAGGGCAGTCAGGATTTTCAAAACCTGCAGCAACTGCTCGAGCAACTTCGCTTTGCAACTCCGAAATAGAGCCAATGCACTTCATGTTCCCTTCATCGTCTCTCCATACCGGCAACGGTGTACCCCAGTATCGCTCTCGAGAAATCGCCCAATCTTTCACATTGCGAAGCCACTCACCAAAACGACCTTCTCCAACCCAGTCCGGGGCCCATTCAACTCCGTCGTTGAACTCCAACAGTCGCTCTTTGACCGCAGTCATTCGAACAAACCACGAATCCATTGCATAGTAGAGCAACGGATGGTCTGTTCTCCAGCAATGTGGATAATCGTGCAGATAGGCTTTTTCGCGATAAAGTAAACCACTTTCTGGGCCCTTTCCGTTACTACCATGAGGGGCGGAGAGCAAATCGATAATGGTCTGGTCGCATTCCTTGACATAGCGACCATCCAATTTGGGATGAGTGCCCACAAGGAACGAACCATCCATGTCAACAGTATGGTATGCCGGTAATCCGGCCGCCATTCCCAAGTTGTAATCGTCTTCACCGTACATAACTGCGGTGTGAACGACGCCAGTTCCGTCAGTGGTGGTGACCCAATCCGCTTCAAGAACGGTCCATGCAGTTGTAGAATCTCCGCGAGGAACAGCCTTGGAGAACAGCGGTTCATAGGCTCGACCGACCAAACTTGAGCCAGGGAATTCTTCGAGAACTTCGACATTATGACGAAGGACTTCTTTCATGAGGTCCTTCGCAAGGATAACCTCTTCACCAACAGAAGCACCACCTGCTCCGGTCCAGTTTTCTGCTTGTTCAGAAACCTTCACTCGGACATAGGTGACATTCGGTCCAACTGCGAGCCCAACATTTCCTGGCAACGTCCAAGGTGTGGTTGTCCACGCAAGGATGCTGGCAGAATCATCGATGAGTTTGAATTTAACATAAACCGAAGGTTCCTCGACTTCTTTGTACCCCAATGCCACCTCATGACTCGAATAGGATGTACCGGTTTGAGGACAATAAGGCAGAACTTTGTGACCACGGTACAGAAGCCCTTTGTCGAACATTTGCTTCATTGCCCACCAGCATGACTCAACATAATCGTTGTCTAAAGTGACGTATGGATTATCAAGGTCGACCCAGTATGCCATTCGTTCGGTCATTTCTCTCCAAGCAGTTTCATAGGTCCACACCGAGTCACGGCAGGCCTGATTGAAGTTGTCCATGCCGTAAGCCTCTATGGCTTCATTTGACATCAAATCCATTCTCTTTTGAACCTCGATTTCAACGGGCAGTCCATGAGTATCCCATCCACCTTTTCTCTCAACTCGAAAACCTTCCATGGTTTTCCATCGACAGACCAGATCTTTGTATGCTCGAGCGACCACATGGTGAATACCCGGTTTTCCGTTTGCGGTTGGTGGACCTTCCAAGAAAATGAACGGTGCACCGTTGCGATTTGAATCAATAGACTGTTGGAAAGCATTTTCTTTTTTCCAAGCATCCAGCAATGAAGTCTCAAGTGCCACTGCGTCGAGTTCGCCTGCAGACTGTGGTCGTGCCATGGCCAAGCGAGAGGAGGTTTTGACTTGAACCTCACCCTTGAGACACACGACGCATTGTGCGGTTTGAACGTCATATAGCGAGTTATCAACGCAGAGGGTTTCAACGCATGTTTGAAGTCCTTTAACCAACACGGAGGAACATGACAGGCTCAGCAACGCGCCGCGCTGCATTGTTCCTTTCACTGTTGATGTTGTTCG
>JASLVU010000108.1 GCA_030741225.1 Candidatus Poseidoniaceae archaeon
CTGGAAGTCCCACAATTAAGTGCAGAAGATTGAGCATTATAGCCGCCTCAAGGGTTCCTGAGCTAAAGGAGTACATTCCGTAGGCGAGCAAGAACATAACGCCGCTGACCCTCCACCACTTGTCAGGATTATTGGTCGTCGTCTTCAGCAAGGTGTGAAAAACAACCGTTGTTGCACAAAAGGCAACTGTGGCTACGAAACTTGCCAGCGTGAACAACACGGGAGGAAACATGGTATTGGATTGCCTTTCCCAAGGTGCCCAAGGCGTATCCATGCCCAAAACCAGAGTCAATACAGCCGCTCCTCCTGTTGCCAACATACCGATCAAGAGGAGCGTTTTGGTGGATGCTTTCAACGCCGTAAGGTGGGCGGTAATCATGACAAATCTTCAGCTCCGTAGTACATAGCCTCATGTTTTCGTATTGAAACAGACTGCACTCAATCAATTGGATAGAAATCGAGTTCTGCGGTATCGAGAAAGTTACTATCAACGAGTTCTAAGTTGGGAGGTGTTAGTTGGATTTCAGCGAACCCATTGATGGGCACTTTTGAAAAAGAGCGTCTATTGGCAATGGTATGGACGAATGGCCGGTTCACTGTTTCAAAGCATACGATATACGCGGACACGCAAACGGCGATGGAACTGGAGACTTAACGCCGAAATTCTCCTACCGTCTTGGAAGAGCAATGGCAACATACCTTGAGTGCAACACTTTTGCCGTTGGAAGAGACATTCGCGATTCTTCTCCTGCACTAACCTCAGAACTCATGCGTGGATTGGTCGATGGGGGAGTCAAGGTTTTCGACCTTGGAATCGTCTCAACCGGTTGCGTCTATCACGCTTGTTGGACATTACCTGTTGATGGCGGCGTAATGGTGACTGCAAGTCACCTCCCTATGCCAACTCACAACGGATTCAAAATGTGCCGAGGAACCTTGCCTCTTGCAGGTGAAGAAATTCAAGAACTGAAAGGCGTGTTCCTTGCCGGTGACTTCCGAGAAGGAGAAGGAGAAATCGTCGATACCCCTCACTTGGACACATACCTCGATGCCATTCTCGAATCCACTGGTCCGATTGCTCGCTCAGTCAAGGTTGCCGTAGATTGTGGTAACGCAGTCCCTGGTCCAGCAATGAGTGCATTGCTCGATAAAATGGGCTGCGAACATATCGACCTGTACTGCGACTGGGATGCAAGTGAGCCAAACCATGGCGCAGACCCAACGCGCCCGAAAAACATGGTCGATTTAGCCAAAGCTGTTGTTGACAACGGTTGTGAATTCGGCCTTGGTGCAGATGGAGACGGCGACAGAATCGGTGCTGTTGATGAAAAGGGAGATTTCGTCTACCCTGACCGACTTATTGCATTACTCGCTGACGATGTTGTTGGAACTGAAGATGGCAAAGATTTACTGATTTACGATGTGAAGTGTTCGATGAATGTTGAGAAAGCAATAGTTGCTGCAGGTGGCAGACCAATGATGGCAAAAACTGGACATTCGTTCATGAAGAGAGTCTTGGCAGAACACTCCGATGCTTTGATGGCAGCCGAAATGAGTGGTCATATCTTCATGGCTGACCGAGGATGGTACGGCTTTGATTGTTCATTGTACAACGCTGCTCGCATCATTGAGTTGTGGTCGCGCACCAATGGAGTGACGTTCAGCGATGAATTGAATCGCTTGGCACCAAACCTGCCAACCACAGGTGAAGTCAAGGTACCTTGCCCGGAAGACAAGAAACTCGAAACTGTGGCTGCCATTCAAGGCGCCTTTAACGACTACGATTCCTCAACCATTGACGGCATTCGTGTTCGATTCAACAACGACACAACCGGTGAACAAATCGGATGGTATTTGGCACGAAAATCAAACACCGAACCAATCCTTGTGATGCGTGTTGAGGCTGTCGATGAAACAGTGCTGAAAGCACTGTTGAGTATGATTCAAGAGCGAGTATCACCGATCATCAACATTGACAAATTGCTTGAATGATTATTCAATTGAATCCCAGAAATTGGTTTTCTTTTCTCCACTCGACCCTTTGGAAGCTGACTGTATCTTTTTTGCAGAATGTGAAGACTTTTCCTCGGTAATTTCGAAATCCAAGCGATGCTTGAGACTATACCCTGCATCTTTGAAGACGCGGATGCTCCACTCGCCTGCAGGTTGTCCCGGTAATGTGGCGTTGTTCACATCAATATCCCTTATCCAACTCCAACGATCACCGTGGTCTTGCTCACCAGCGTTAACAGGATAGAGGCCCACCCATGCATCTCTTCCCCAACGTGTTCTATTGATTCTGAAGCGTACCGATTGATTTGGCGCTACGCGCCCAATAATCTCAATTGGCTCTTTCTCCTCTTCAAGCACCTTTCTCCTTTCTTCTTTCAGTGTCAAAATTATTACTACAATGCAGACAAGAGTCAATGCACCAATGCCTGCGAAAATCGAACCAAAAATTGTCATGACTGTAGAGCCGACAAGCACCTCACCGTCTTGAATCCACATTGGAGCGGGGCTAAGTTCGAAGGGGGACGAGTAGTATTCGGCTGAGATTGTTGTGTTTCCTGCCATACACCCATAGCAGGCACGTCCAATTTTCACCAACTGGGTATCATTCTTCCATTTTTCCTTCGGCCAGTGTTGTGCATCGCAGCCACTACCTTCATGAGAAATTTCAAGTTCGAATACATCCCTTGTTTCATCCGCTGCACTCGGTGTTGAGTCGGCATTCCATGGACTGCTCATCCAGGCTCCAGAATGTGTAGCATTCACAATGATATTTTCACAATAATCATGGATGCCATTGCCATTGTTGTCACCCGGTGTACCTTTGACGAAAATGATGAAGCCCTGGTCGCCTAACATATCAATATCCTCGATTTCTAAAGTTGCAGTTGACACGCCATAGTGTTCGAAATCTTCAGCTGCTATTCCACCCAAGATGAGAAGCACTACACCGGGAATCAAGAGGAATACAGCAAACACGGGTATAACCTTGATCCATCGAGGAACGGGTTTGCCGGTTTCAGCATACGATGTAACCCACGATGAGATGAGGACAAACATAGCGCCCCCTGCCAAAACAAATCCAACAGGAAACGCTATTGCGCCCGGAATGAGCATTCCGAGATTCTCCTGTTCACTTCCAATAAAAAGTGGTAAACCAATAATGAACAAGAATATGCCAATCACAAGTGCGATAATCGCTGGACGCGTGTTTGACTTAGCATCAGCCACGTTATCGCTTCGCTCATCGCTATGGGCAGCAAATGAATCTAAATTCACAGTTCATCCTCATTAAAGACTGGAGCAATTGAATAATCAAACACAATCAATTCCACGGAGAAGGTGACTTCTTCCCCGTTATCAGAGCGGCTACAACCCGGGCCAGGGGCATTTCCAGCTTCGGCAGAAACACCAATTTCTGCGGAGTATGCGCCAAGGCCTGCACCCATCGAGTCAATTTGACTGATGATTTCAGACTCGGACAGTCCTGAGACTTCTGCT
Organism: Candidatus Poseidoniaceae archaeon; assembly: GCA_030741225.1. GTDB lineage: Archaea > Thermoplasmatota > Poseidoniia > Poseidoniales > Poseidoniaceae > MGIIa-L1. Next base: position 3,511 of record JASLVU010000108.1, read on the forward strand.
CCTACCATTGAGGAATTGAACCATTCAACAACAACCTCATGATTACCACTACCGCCGTTGTTTTGTCCATCGGCAGTGCCGTTGAAGCCAGCATGCATTGCTGTTCCAGAGATCGTATCTGCTGCGGCTTGACCTTGAGTAAGCGGAGTACAGGATAGACCTTGAGCCTCTTCGTCTTCACCGTAGGACATCAATACACGCACACCAACGATGTTCAAGTCTTCTGCATCATCAATTGCATCGGTGTGAAGATTGTCAATCATCAGGGTGTCGCCATCGGCAATGTATTCGATGCCATCGGTCAGTTGGACATAGGTGAGGTTACCGTTGATTTGGTAATCACCCACACCACGGGTTCCAGCCACTCCCGATACACCGCTTGCAGCAATGGAGAAATAAAGAGGGAATGCGATGAGGAAAAAGGCAATGCAGACCACCGTAATTTGTGTATCACGGTTGGTTTTCAAATCCTCCAGAGTAATCATTCGGCTCGCCCTCATACCAACGGACGAAGCGAGAACCTCTATGGCTTTCGGTCAAATGTGGTGTGTGATTTACAGGAAAATGGATGGAAATGTTGTCGATTTACTCCGATTCAGAGTCCATCCAAGCATCTCTTGGTACATTTGGCCAGTCGTTTTTACCAACTGAAAATCCCAACTTTTCAAAACTCTTGCGAGACCTTTTCCAAACCGGTAAGAAGTATCCTATTTTCGAACGCTCACCAAAACTCCAACGCCATGGACAACGAGGCAAACTCGAGACCCAGTGTTGGAACAACGAGCGGGTGAGAGGGTTGTCAAATCCGGTAGGAATCAACCATGAGACAACATTCAGTGAGCCTGCTGAGCCTCGTGTCTCAGACCAACTGGTGACTTCTAAACCTCGAAGTGGTCCGTCAAGCACTCGAATGCCAAGTGTGCGTGCAGTCTGCGTCATCGGCATAATGATGGCAAAACGGTCAACCATTCTGGAACCTTCATGGCGTTCCATTGACCAACCTGCTTGCTCAGCAAGTAATCGAAATGCTTTGATGGATTGAACAGGCGATACGCTGACTTCAAAATCATGGGTTGCTCGTCTCACCATAGACATTCCAACCATCAATTCAGCATGAACACTCCGATGAAAATACATTGCAAGCCTGTCGGCCGTATTGCAATAATCAACTCAAAGTTTGATTCGCTATGTGCACGGTGTTCCCACAGTCCGCCCATTCAGGCGAGGTTTTCTGCAGGGGACCGAGTAGGACTACCGTGCCTCACTTGACGCGAGCATGTCGCGGGGCAAGTGCGCTCGGCGGAGCTCGATACCTGTTTCAACCGAAAAGGGAACCAAGACCGTCGAAACCGCCTGCTTCTTCTTCTTCCTCTTCCTCTTCAACAGGGGCAGGGGCGTCAGATGAGCCAGCAGCAGCTGCGGGAGCAGCGGCAGCAGGGGCGGCAACAGCCTGGGTCATTGCATCAGCGATGTCAACACCGGCAAGTGAAGCAACAAGTGCCTTCACTCGGGCGTCGTCAGCGTCGACTCCAGCGCCCTTTAGGACAGCCTTTACCGATTTTTCGTCAATGTCTTTTTCAGCAGCGTGCAGTAGCATTGCAGCGTATACGTATTCCATATTTTTTCACCTCATTATTTGGTTCAACCGAATAGATCTCCGAGTCCGCCGAAGCTTTCCTCTTCTTCCTCTTCTTCCTCTTCTTCGGCTTCGGTTGGTGCCTCAGAAGTGCTGTCTGATGAACTTGCAGCGGATGCTGCAGCAGATGCTGCTGCGCCCAACATGTTGGCAAGTTCTTCATCGAGTGCGTCGCTGTCAAGCTGTCCAGCAATGGCCAAAGCGCCGCTGTGTGCTCGTCCAACGAGATGTGGCATGGTGTCTGCAGTTGCAATTGCAGCCTCCAATGCAACGGCCATAGCCTCTCGGCTTGCCTTTGCAAGAATTGTAGGCATGGTTTGACTTGTAAACCATGTAATGTTGCATGCAAGGTTGAATGCACCTGCTGCGTAACTGATGAGGTCGGTCTCGAACTGCTCGTAATCAATGTCAAGAGTACTTGGAGAGAACAAAGTTCCGCCTTCGAGCGTTCCGCACAATCGTAGTCCAGTAACAATCGGGTTGATTCCAATCTTTGAAAGCATCATACCCATGTCACCTTCGAAGACTTCGCCTTCTTCTAGAACGACGGTTCGCTTCTGGATTTGAACCGAACCACCCATGATTTTAGCAGGTATTCCGACAGAGTTGAGTTCACCAACTATTGGACCTGGAGGCATTCCAGTATCCATCTTTTCGACGACGATTTGATGAGGAGCGACATCGCCCTCTTTCGCAGCACGTCCGGCTTCTGTCTTCTTGAGTTCAGTAAACATCTCAAAGGAATTGAGTGATGAAGACGAGACCAAAGCGGGTTGGACAGAGCCTTGGAACAATTCGTCTAGGCTTGATTGTTCAAACCCAGCACGCTCCCAAGCAATGGTCATCAAGCGCTTCTTAGCAACTTGAATATTCATGTC
>JASLVU010000109.1 GCA_030741225.1 Candidatus Poseidoniaceae archaeon
CTCTAGCGCATGCTGTACTCGCATACCAAGCGGCTGGATCTGAGCCATCGATTGTCCAAGCTGGGAATCCCATTGCATCTGCTTTATCCGCCCATACTTCAACACCAGATTGTTTTACAGGAGATGTGTCAAGAGCAATTTGATTGTTTTGAAGGATGTAGGTGATTGGGAGTCCACGAGCACCGGCGAGATTCATCGCCTCCCAAAATTCTCCAGATGACGATGCTCCCTCTCCTATACATGCAACGTGAAAACGGTTGATTTTTTGACGCCATGCAGCAAAAGCAAGGCCGGTCATCGTCACACTCGCAATGGGCAAAGGAGCAGTCGGCGGCAGAACACCAACATGCCATGCGCCGACATGGAGATCACGACCACCTGCATCATCCCAGCCACCATTTTGGTTTGAACCGACCTTGCCTAAATTCGCAGCCATTACATCAAGTGGTGTGTCGCCCATAGCAAGACCTAAGCCAATATCGCGAATCATTGGAGCGACCAAATCGCCGTCGTAACCAGCGCCAGGTCGTGCATCGCGTGGTGAATCTGGATTGCGTTTCAATGCAGTTGCAACTGCAACAACACCTTCTTGCCAAGTTGAACGGAAACCTTTGCCACCAAATCGTGAACCATCCGGAGTCTCCATTCCCTCTGAATAAATCGACTTGAGTTCAGAGTCTAAAGTTCGAGTTCTGGTCATCATGGTCTGCCATTCAAAACGCTGCTCCATAGTCACCGACATGTAGTGAGCAAGCCTTCGAAAAACGAGGCGAAGGTCCAACAAAAAATGCTTTGAGCGACGATCAAGGTATGTGGTTAAAGTTCGACGAGGAATTACTTCAACATCTGCATCATCTTTCATTTTCGCGTCAATTTGTGCCAACAATCCTCGCTGAACAGAATCGACAAATCGTTGACTAAAGTCGTGCCATGAAGGGCCTTCAAATTGTTTGGATTCGTTCTCAATCAACACATCCCAAACATTGGCCACAAGAAACAGGTGCCCGTCATGACGTTGAGCGACAAAGCGAAGAATCTCCTTGCGGGCAGCATCTGCGTGAAGAGGCTGAGAAAAATTTAGAGGCCCCTCCGGAGTCCAATTCGCCCCATGGATGACCGGTAAATCTCCTTGGCTCATGGTTCGGCCAAAGGTCACACACATACAAACGCAACGGATGACGATGGACAGCGATTTAACAACGGTTCATTGCTCTGGTATTGCATCTTGCAAGGCTTTCATTGAGGCTCGAGTGACCAGAACTGTTGCCAAAATTGAGGCTACTATCCCAAGCACCAGCATTGCGTTTCCTAAGGGAGTTGAATTCATACCCTCTACTCCTGATGAGTTGAGAGCAAAGCGTCCCAAAGCGTGCCCATAGTAGGCATAGGCTAGAGAATAAACGATGCCTGAACAGTTTGAAACCATGTATACTCGAAGACTTACAGGAGTTGCCGACATCAAGTAGTTCAACCATTCATCTGGAATAAGTGGTGACAAGCGGACCAATACCGATATTTTCATCGCATCTACGGTGAGTGCTGTCTCTATGTTTTGAAGGCGTTTGTCGCTCATAATAGAACGCTGTATACTCTCCCGAAACAGCCAACGACCAAGAAGAAAAGCAACTAGGCCTCCCAATAAAGATGCTACAAAATTAGCTGCAGCGGCAATCCAAAACGGGAATATCGCTCCTGCTGACACCTTAATGAGCGGAGTTGGAAACATCACCACAACTGCAAAAGAGAGTGCTAATGTGAACACTACAGGACCTAAAGGCCCTAAATTCTCAAACCAGTTGAGGACATTTTGGGCATCGCGAAACAACAGTATTCCACAAATTGCACAGAAGACAAGGATCAGTAAACCGATTACAGCCCTCCAAAGGTACACCTTTGGTTGATTCTTTTTGAGTTCCTCCAAATTGGATTTGCTGTCTACCAAACGTAATTCACTCGGCCGAGGAATAGGGTATTTTGCCATACTCATTCCTCTTCTTCGGCTTCGGGTAAAGCCTCCAAAACATCAGCCATCATTTGGGCTGCATCCTCAATTTGAGTAAGTAAAGTAATGTCAGATACTGCACCTCGTTGACCTAAGTTCCACATCAAATCGGATACTATTTCAGTGGTTAACCGAGTCAAAGTAAGAACCTCCGGATCGATTGGTACCATCGTATCCAGTCCATGCAGAGCAACCAAATCTGGTTCCTCATCGAGTATTGAATCCATCGAACCCTCTACTTCATCTGCCAATGCTTGCGCTTGATTTTCAAGAATACCTTCCATCGAAGAAGAAAAACCTTGCTTCATCCTGTCGAGTTTGTTGCCACCAAGTGATTCGCCACGTTTGGCTTGACTTGGTGATGAAGGGCCAATTGTCTGTTGTTGACCGACATTTGCATCCTTACTCGCCTGTTCAAGTGTTCCGTCATCACTCGCCTGCTCAACCAATTTGTTCAATGCCATTCGAAGCATTGAGGACATGGCTGAAGCATCGAGTTCAGTACTAACTTCCATACCTTCTTCACCCATTTGTGAAAGAATTTCATCAATGAAATTTGAATTGATTTTTTCCGGGCCCACAAGACCTTTCAGCATTGGTAGTGCCCATGTACCACCTTCCATTGTCATCGAAACATCGAATGTGCCACCACCACCAGTTGCTGAAGCCACATCGGCTGGAGGAGGGACAAACTGCTTGCGTGAGTGTTTGTTTAATTGGTCAATGAGTTTATTCATATCTACAGGTTTTCGAATAACCTCAGCTATTCCAGATTGCGCAGCGCTAACGAGATATTCCTGCGATACATTTCTGGCTAGAATTACTATTCGGCACTTAAATGCAAATTCGGGGTCTGCCATTAACCGTTGAGATGCATCTATTGCGTCCCCACTTTTCCATTCTCCATCAATCAACACCACTTCAGGCATGATTGCAAGGGCAGTACCTTCGGCTTGACGCAACGTCGCTGCTCGGGTAATATCAAATCCGTTTCTCTCGAGTGTATTGGCCAAAAGGGAACGACGACCTTCATTCTCATCTGCAACGATAACCTTGGCCATAAACTCCCTCCCTTCATCACGAGGGAAGGCTGTAGAGCCTTGAACCTCACCCTTAGAGAGGTGAAAGATTGTGCGATTCAGAGCATGTTCCAACTTTCCGAATCAGTTGCGAATGACTTCGTTCGGAGCCACAGCCTCCCAAGCCATTATGCCGCCCTCAAGATTGTACAGCGATTCAGCAGTATATCCCGCTTGTATGAGGTACATAGCAGCAATTTGAGAACGCATTCCGCTACGGCACAGTACCACGATATCTCGACCTTTGGGGATGGAATCTTTCGCGCTGGTTACAGATTCATGGTCGATTTGAAAATCTGTAGATTCGACCCTTGCTTGTGCATATTCGCCTTCGGAGCGAACATCCAAAACAAATGGATTCCAACCGCTTTCACGTCGTTCAAGAAGTTGTTGAACAGTCACAGTGTTGAACATTGTTTCCAATGTGGTAGCCTCTCCTTCATCAACATCACCTTCATTCGTTCTGGTCATACACCATTGTTCATCGGCAAACATGGATTGACTCATTGACAGATCCTTGACGATAGGACGCTCAAGATTCGCTGAAAATTGGAGTGTCTGAAAATTCATCTTTTCTGCATCATAAATCAGCAAACGACCTGCAAGCACTTCTCCAATTCCAAGAATGATTTTTATTGCCTCATTTGCCTGCAATGAACCAATTACTCCGGGCAAAACTCCCAATACACCTCCTTCTTCACAGGATGGAATTGACTTCGGGGGGGGAGGTTCTGAAAATAGGTCTCGGTAACACGGACCTTCACAATAATTGAATACGCTCATTTGACCTTCAAAACGATATATAGAACCATAAATCCAAGGGATTTTTTTCAAAAAACAAATATCATCAACAAGATACCGTGTTGGCAAATTATCACAACCGTCAATCACGACATCCCAGTCAGACTCAAACACAGTATGAACCGTATCTGGATTCAATTGCATGTCAAAAATGAAGACTTCTATTTCCGGATTCAGTTGAAGAAGACGACTTTTTGCAGACTCCACTTTTGATTTACCAACGGTAGAGGTTGAATGCAAAACCTGTCTTTGAAGGTTTGAAAGATCGACCTTATCATTGTCAACAATTCCAACAGTTCCAACTCCAGCAGCTGCAAGATAAAGCAAAACTGGACTTCCAAGTCCACCTGCGCCGATGACAAGTACACGCGCATCATGAAGTCTACGTTGCCCCTCTAAACCGACCTGAGGCAGAGATATGTGACGTGCATAGCGTTGAATATCAATATCCAAGTCGAACCCCGTTCATTCCGAGTGACGGCTTCGTCATAAACTCATTGAGAGTAGTTCAAGCAAAAGAGATAAAGAAATTTGTCTATTTTAGGTACCCCTAAATATAAACGCCTCACTGTTACCCAAAGACCACTGACGGTGTTGCCACTACCATGAACCCAGAAAAACCAAACCTCTTGCGCTCTAGGCCCATGTTCCGCAAAAGAACATATGCTTTGGCGATGATTGTGTTGTTTCTCGTACCTGCCCTCATCACGGCACCGTATATCCTATCAGATACTGAAAACCCAAAAGGGGAGGTTCAGTATCCAACCGAAGTCAACATGCAAACTGAAGGTTTCCTCATGGTGATTCTGGATGGTGTTGGAAGAGATTTACTCGCTGACAACGAGGTTTTTCCAGGTTTGCACAGCAGTATGAAAAATTCTGCTGTGCTCGAAATTACGACTGGACCTCTAACCCTTTCGGCAACCTGTATTAGCGAACTGATGACTGGAGTGCCAAACAGTCCCGTTGATGGTTTGAAAAATTTCAATCTTGGACATCCCGGAGGTACCGACCCTTGGCTTCTCAGCCATGAAGACCCTCGATATTCAGTAGGCATGATTGGAAGTTATGTGATGGGTAACCTCTACCAAGATTTTCCCGACGTTGATTTTGTTGATACTTTCAAAGGGCATGGAGACTTTTACGAAGGCGACAATGATACAGAAGAAAAACTGAATGAATGGTTGAATGAAGGTGAGAAGAATGTTATTGCCGCTCACTTTTCAGGCCCTGACAAAGTAGGACATAAATGGGGAATTAAAAGCCAAGAGTATCAAGATAAAATGGCCGATATTGACGAATCAATGGTTCGAATTCTTGACAAAATCCCGGAATCCTGGACGGTGGTTATTACAGCAGACCATGGCATGACTGACAGTGGTTCTCACGGTTCTGCAGAACAGGTAACACGAGAGGTTGCTGCATTGATTACAGGACCGGACATCTCACTATCAACTCGACTCGATGTTCACCAAAGAGATGTCCCCGCATTTATGGCAGCAGTACTTGAACTACCATTCCCCATTCAATTGGATGGAAAAGTGCCACTGATTATTCTAAATGTTGATGGTGACAAAAAGGCGACCTTGGACCAGTGGAATTGGGAAGCTGCAGTTTTAAGAAATGAGTTCTACAAAGAAGAATATGGAAAAGAGTTTGAATCACTCTCTCAAAATGTTATCGAATGGGATTCTGTAAGTACAGATACTGCTTTTGTTCGTAATTTTGATCAAAATCTCTCGTTCATAGCGTGGTTCTCTATGTCTATTCTTTCAATAAGTCTGCTTGGAGCCAACTTCTTTCGAGAAAAAAATGCGGTCATAGACGCGGTTGTTTTCTGTGGAATACTCGGTTTCTCTCTCTGGAGTCATCAGGAACTGTCTTCATATCCAATGGTACCACGTTTTATTGGAGGAATCTGTGCTGTCGGATTGGTTTCATGGCCATTTTTACAAACCCCAAAAAAGTCGAAGCATGGAAACCATGAAATGAATGCTCTGAAGCGGAATATGGTTCCTTTTTCTGCCTTTTCAACGCCTCATTATTGGATACTTCTATCGCTAATATTTTTTGCATTTAAATGGTCGTCCCGCAACAGGGCAATATCTCATATTTTTGGGCATAACGCCCAAACAATT
>JASLVU010000010.1 GCA_030741225.1 Candidatus Poseidoniaceae archaeon
CGGCCCACCGTCTGGTCCATCATCCGGCCCACCGTCTGGTCCATCATCCGGCCCACCGTCTGGCCCATCATCCGGCCCTCCGTCCGGCCCCCCATCTGGCCCACCATCCGGTCCACCGTCCGGCCCCCCGTCTGACCCACCAACTGGCGCTCCATCAGAATCGCAAGAAGAGAAAGAGGCTGAAGACGAAACTTTGGCCCCCACACCGAACCCAACAGAAACACCCCCCGAAGAAGAGGAAGTTGGTCAAATTTTAGACGCTGAAGCCGATGAGGTAGAGGAAGTTGAAGAATTGGAAACAATTGGCCAAAAAGACGAAGTTGAAACTTCTGAAGACGGGCCTGATGCGCCCGATGAACCTTCGTCAGTTCATCAAGAAAACATCGAGACTCAAGATGGTGACAGTACTGATTCTATGGAAAACAAAGATGCTGTGATGGGTGGCGGAGATAATCCTGATACTACGAATGTCAGCGACGAACTAACCGAACAACAAATATTTGCTGAACAAGAGATTGCTCGCCTCAATGCAGAAGTGGAACGGCTTCGTCAATCGATGGCGGGTGCTGCCGATGTCATTGAAGAATTGGAAACCCCTCCCATGCCTCCTGCAGTGATTGAAGATATCGTTATTGGTGCCCATATTGTTGGAGACTTTGCAAGACTTGCACGACAACTCGATCGAGAACAACTTATTCGTGCTACGATGGGAACAATCGCAATGTTGCACCCAGATAATCTCGGTTTGATGATTTCAACCCGAAATCGGGTTATGTTGCCCCGCCTCGATGAGCGAGGCATGTGTGCCGGACTTCTCGGCCAGCCTGCCCCGCGAGGGGCTCCGACTGACTGGCGCACTCTGGAAGTCATCCTTGCACTCGTGAGCAGTGCAGTCACGGGCGGGCCCGCTGCAGTCATCCACTCACATGGAGCATACACCACTGCCGCAAGTTGTGAAAAGGACCTCGTACTCGTAAAACCAATTGACGTCATAGGAAAAGAACAAATTGGAAGCGTGATTATTGTAGATCCGGATGAAGAAGACCCTGCAGATTTCTTGAAACAAATTACTGAAGCATTATACCAAGGTGGAATGCGATGCGTGGTTGTTCGAGGCATGGGCGCTTATGCAGTTGGTGCGACACTCGAACAGGCATGGGCGAACGCTGCAATGCTAGAGCACAGTATGAGAATTGTCTTACTCGCCCGACAGGCAAATCTCAAAGTTTGAATCAGATTTCTATCTGGAGATAATCTCCTTTAATTCGAGTTTCGTATATTTTCAAATCCTTTTGCTTTGAAAGTTTGCCGAGAAGTTTGCCGTATGGTGGAAAAAGAGGGAATGGGGACCATTCTGTGACTTTGCCATCGTCAAGTTGATAGGTTGACTGATGGAGTGGGCACCGTATACAATCGTCTTTGATTTTCCCACCCCATGCAAGAGGCCATCGCATGTGACGACACAATCCTTCTGTGGCAAAATAGTGTTCTCCAATTTGTCCCACCATGACGGTCTTTAATCCAAGTGTGACCATCTTCTTTTTACCGTCTTTCAAACGTTTGAGCTTTATCGCATTTTTCCATGACATTGTCTCACCCACTTATCTGACTCATTCCCCCATCCAAGTGAAGCACCTGCCCAGTAAAATTGTCGGGAGCTTCACAAAGAAGCCATTCAATCGCAGAAGAGATTTCGTTCGGTTGATTAATTCGCTTAAGCGGAATCTTGCCAACGGCAGCTTCACGAATCGCTTCAGAGCGTAGCATCGTTTCTGCCAAACGTGTTTCTGTAAGACCAGGCGCAACGACATTCAAACGTATATTTCGCTGACTGTACGTTGCTGCTGCGGAGCGGACCATTGACTCTATACCGCCCTTTGCAGCAGCGATGGCCTCGTGATTCATCAGCCCAAGAGACGCTGCTACACTCGATGTAAATACGAGCCTACCTCCTCCACTTCTCAGCATTGACTTGCACGCAATTGAAAGAGTGAGAAAAGCACTCGATAGGTTGGTGTGGAGCACTTCATTGAATGCCTCAAGGGCCAAAGCATGGGGCGGGCGTATGACCAGTGACCCGACTAGGTGGGCTACTCCAGCAATACTTCCTTCTCCAGCTTCTTTTGCAACCTCAACAGCACGAAGGACACAATCTTGGTCAAGTGCATCACCTTGGACAAGGTTTGCGCCTTGAGAAGTGAGGGGCGTAACACGTTCTGCATCTCGCGCCAAGAGAGTGACGGCATGCCCCTTTTCGAGCAACTTTTGGCCCAATACAAGGGCAATATCACTGCTAGCACCTACCAAAAGAAACGATTGGACCATGTACTGAAATCATTGGTTGTTCATTTATACTTCTGTTTTGTGAATCAGTGGCTAAATTACAATCCGTCACGCTTACATGCACGATGAATTCTTCATCGATTATGGCCGATACGGTTTACAGCCCCGATGGCAAGTTCATGTGGACTGGAAGCGAATGGATTCCTGCACCTCCCAGCGACGCTGAGCCTCAAAGCCAAGCCTCTACGAATGTTCTCAACATGCAAGATTCTGTGATGAGCGGCGACATCGTGCACAATACCGTAGTCAACAATGATCCTGCAGCCGTCACATCCGCAGTTATTGAGGCTTTGAAACAACTTGGGGTACTTGACCAACAAAACGCAACTGCAGCCCCTGTTTTGCCCGTGGTAGAAATTGAATTACCTGCTTCTTTTCAAGTGGGAGACCATGTGGAATACCACAGCCCAACAAATGCTCGGTGGCTTGACCGCTGCACTGTAATCGGCATAAACCCTGACGGAACCTACCGGGTTGAAGTCCCGAAAGACGGTGTCGTAGAAGTTAAATCGGCCGTGATTATTGGTACTAGCCCGGGAACAATTCGCCCTGCTAATCCACCACTTGAAAAAGGTGACAAAGTCTTGGTAAACTGGAAAAACTACGGCACATATTATCCTGGGATTATCTCAAAGGAATATGACGACCATACTTTCCTCATCTTGTATGATGACGGAGATGTTGAAGACCGCGTTGATTGGAGTCGAATCGAATCGGTAGACAGTCATTCTAAAGATGTACATGAGTACATCCAACATCAATCTTCTGAGAGAGAAGAGTTGATTGAGGCATTCCAAGTCTTTGACCCGGATGGATCGGGCACCATTTCTGCTGAAAAATACTTTGAAATTCTTACCCAAATTGGCGACTCACCCTTGTCAGAAAGTGACGTACTCGAAGAGTTTGACGCACTTGGTATTCAGTTGGATGCTGAAATTGATTATCGTGATTTGGTTAAATTAATGATCGGAGGTGGCGAAGGCAATCCGGCTAAGGCAGAAGTTGTAATCCGAGATGCTGAAGTGCGAGATGGGGTGTTACTCGGCCATGCGTATGCTCACCCCAAACTTGGAGAAGGCCCAATCCGAAGTAGCACAATAATCTCCATCGCGTATGACGAAAGAGCAACTGCTCATATTGAAACGCAAAATACGCTTTATGTTGTTGGGCCAACAGGTTGGAAGGAAATTCCGAATGACCATCCCTTCAACGACATGGACAATCACTTCTACACGGTTCAAGGCGCTGGTACGAGCAAATGCAACGGCACGTACATTCCCGCTACTGATTTTGATGGAGTTCCAAGTTATATCAACGGCGATATTTTGCTGCTCCGATGGAAAATGGGAAACGGTGACCAATGGTGGTACTTAGCTGACCGCAACAGTTTGGACTCAAAGAGAGGAGATTTTTACCGAGTGAAATCTTCATCCGATTTCCCTCCACAGACCGGATGGGTCGTCGATGGCCAAACATGTGGAGAAATGCCGTGCCCCACTGTAGTGAATTCACAACATCAAATGCCAAAACAGATGTATTCGGCAGGACAGCAAGTAAAAGTTGAATGGAACGGCAGTTGGTGGGATGCATTGATTCGGGAACAAAAAGATGGATTATACCTCATCCACTATGTTGGTTTTGATTCGAGTTGGGATGAATGGGTTGACTCTTCTCGAATAAAGAGTTACTAATTCGATATCTCTCTTCGTTTTACTCTAAACTGCTTTCGCTGTAAAGCCGAAGCACGACGACTCCAGCGATAATGAGCCCGATGCCTATCAATCCTGCTAAATCGATTTTTTGATCAAAAACAACGACTGAAACGAGCACAATTGCAGCAACTCCCACCCCGGACCAAATAGCATAAGCAACGCCGATTGGAATGGTATCAAGTGTCAAGGATAGGAAGTAAAACGCTGCGCTGTATCCCGCTAGTACAAGAAGAGAGGGCCACAACTTGGTGAATCCCTCTGTGGATTTTAACGACGAGGTGGCCACTACCTCTGAACCAATGGCGAGAGCGAGGTAAATCCATTTGTTCATGTTGATGGCTTGTAAGCCTCGTATATATTGGCAGTGACGTTGAAGACACAAAACATACACATTCTAAAGAGAACATATTTTCCAAACTTCGTATTACTACAACTAGTATTCCTAGACCTAGAAATTATGTACTTTTACCCAATGGTTATTTCTCTTAACGAAGTGCATAAAATGTGTTCGAAGTCCAATGCCCGCATTGTGACAAAGACATCGAGTTAGAAGACGGAATGTATGGTCTGTTTGTGTGTCCTCATTGCAATGAAGATTTTTCATGGGAACGAAACGAATACTCAATTGGAAACCAGTTTAAAAATGCAGGAATACTATTTTTGATTTCAACCTCGGTAATTTTCGTCATCGTTTTTGTAATAATGTTGTTCGACGGTCCCGGTGAGGCCATTGAATGGACATTTTTTGTGCTGGCCATCTTGTCTCCAATTTTGATTCCAGTGGCACTTATTCCATCTTGTATCTATTTGCTGAGAAACTGGATTAAAATGTTGAAAGAACGATAAAAATTCTGGCAAATAGAATCCATACGCATGTATGGGGAAACGGCCCAAACCTTATTCTTTAGAAATAAAAAGATTAGACATGGTGGAAATTGAATGCCCGCATTGCGAGAAAAATATTCAACTCGAGGATGAGGATTTTGGGACCTTTGAATGCCCTTTTTGCCAGGGAGGGTTTGAGTGGAGTCAACATAGCCGAGACGATGAGAGATTCAAACAACAGGATTTTTGGATTGGTGCAATTGTTCCATTTTTACCTTCATCGATCGGAGTGTTTCTCTCACTTGCCGTTTTCGATTACTGGGAAGGTTTGATTGTCTTTTTGCTTTCAATGTGCCTATGGCCGATACTGGCCATCGGATTCGCCGTATATGGGTATGTAAAAATGAAAAGTTCTTTTTTACTCGGAGCGATTATATCACTGGTAGTATCAGTTCCTATGTTCTTTATTTTAAGCGATATTTAGACAATAACCAAGATTTCTCGATATTAAGGTTTAATTCGCAATGCAGGCAAACGGCACAGCCTTTCTTTTCGCAAGACTGAATTTAATCGAATTCAAAGGTTGTCGTCGGAGTTAAGCAATTGTTTGAAAGTTGTCGTACATACCGCAACTACTGCAAAAATTAACGCAGCCACTAGAGCTATCATGGCACCACTACCGGTATCTAATTCAGCAGAGAAGTACAACCCCAATAAAACCGAGACAAAGCCAAATATCTGTGCCCAAATTAGGCATGAACGGAAACTGTTTGCAACTAATTTAGCTGTTGCTGCTGGTGTTACGAGCAAAGCCGTAACTAACAGAGCACCAACCACTTGAACCATACTTACTACAACTGCAGCAGTCGTTATGCTGAATAAAAGACCAATGTTTCGAACTGGGAGTCCTTGAATTTGAGCCGATATAGGGTCGATTGCAGTTGCGAGGAGAACATTGCGCAAAATCAGTAAGATGGCTAACGAAAAAATAAACATTATTGTTATGAAATTAAGACTGGATTCGTCAATAAGCAGAAGATTACCAAAAAGATAGCCTTCAATGTCAGTCGTTATTCCACCACCGCACAAACGAAGGATGACTAAGCCGAAGGCCAGCATCCCAGTAAGAAATATTGCTATTGAGGCATCCCCCGTTAGTATTTCTCGAGTTTGCATTTCGTATATTAAAATCGAAGCAATGGTGCTAAGAAAAAGAGCATACCATAATGGAGATGAAGCCCCGAGTACAATTGCTAAAGCAACACCGCCAAACGATACGTGTGCGAGTCCATCACCAATCAGTGCCAAATTTTGAATTAAGAGATAAGTTCCCAAAAATCCGGCTACTATCGTTACTAGAAGGGCGCTAAGTAAGGCTCGCTGTAACAGTTCCATGGTAAAAAAATAAGGAAAAATCTCACCTGGGGCAAGAGGCGCTATAAGTTCCAAGAAGGGACTGACAGCATCTAACAACATCTTTCCAGGACCGGCCATCTTTACTCCACCATTTTGTCCCGAATTCGGTTCATCAAAGATTGTGCTTCACCCGATTGAGCATCATTAAAACCTCGCAAATCTGCCAATCCTGCCAAATCGGGGAAAGAATCGGTCTTACCGTCAAATTGGATTGTTTCCTCAAGAAATACTAACCTGTGAGTTGTTTGTCGCATTGCTGCAAGATCGTGTGAAACCATGATGATGGTTTTACCTTCTTCTTGACACAGTCTGTTTAACAGTTTAAGCAGCGCGTTTTTCGAGGCACGGTCAATGCCCACGAGTGGCTCATCGAGAATGATAAGTTCAGCATTCGATGCTAAAGCACGTGCGATGACGGCACGTTGCCTCTGACCACCTGAAAGATGAGCTATGTTACAATCAGCACAACAGTCCATCCCTACCATTTCAAGAGCCTTTTGTACGGATTCGCTACGGCCATTATCTAGGAAGCTGAACATGTTGTAAACAGAAACCGTTCCCAATCGGACAAGTTCTTCGACAGTAATCTTCACATCTTTTGAAAGATGGGCCGCAGCTTGAGAAACCCACCCAATTTTACCGAACACGTGTTTCGATGATGAGGGTTGATCAAAAATTCGAATAGAGCCTTTCTGAGCACGAAGAAGGCCCAATATACTGAGCAAGAGGGTTGATTTTCCACCACCATTTGGGCCCACTATAGCAACAAAATCTCCTTTGAACACTTTCAGATTAATATCGTGTATAACTGATTTACCGGAACGAAATACTGTTAAATCTTCGACATGAATGACTGGGGCTTCTTGTTTCGAATCCTGAACAACAACTGATTCCATAAAGTCCCCTCAGTTTGCCTCTTGAACATGAAGTATTTATTGGGATTTGTGAATCATACTTGTTTTCCTTTGACATAATGAAAAACCAACTTTCCAATAAGCAAAGAAAAGACTCCACCAACGAAGGCAATAGGAAACACATCGATAAGACTCATTTCCCTACCCCCTTAACTTTCAAAATCTGTTTGAAATCGGATTGAACTAACATCCCATTCCAGAAATCAGGTTCTCAAGGTTCTTGGTCATCATCGTCATGTAATTATCGCTCGAATCGCTCGGAGCCATTTCCATGGTGTAAAGAGTCTTGATGGTTACTCCTGTTTCATCAACAATACTTTGCACAGATGATTGATCGGTATATTCTTCAACGAAAAGAACTGTGATTCCTTCTTCTTTGATGAAATTAACAACCTTTGCAATATCTTCTGGAGATGGTTCTCCTTCAGGGTCAAGACCGTGGACAGTGATAAATTGAATATCGTATTCCACAGCGATGTAAGAGTAAGCATTGTGGTTCGCAGCAACAGTCTTCGAATGGCCGCCAGCAGTACAAACACCGTTGGCTCCAAATGCTGCATCATAGGCTGTATCAAGGTCAGTTAGGAGCCCTGAATAGGTTTCTGCGTTGGCATTGAAGTCATCTTCACCGGCTGGGAAAGCGATTGTAAGTCCGTTCAAAACAACGTTCACTTGCGCCTTGAAAGCCGAAGGACTCAACCAGCTGTGAGGGTCATAATTGAGCGATTCTTCTGCACTGTGGTTGTCGCCATCAGCACCGTGGTCATCGTCCTCATCTCCATGGTCGTCATGACCTGCATGGTCATCATGGCCTGCATGGTCACTGTGTCCGTCTTCTCCCATCAAGACATGGAAACCAACGTCTGCTGGCATCAAGAATCCGTAATCACCTTCAGCCTCGACGTGAATTGTGACGAAGCCCAACGGTGGATTGAGCCACTTTTCGATATCCTCGATGAAGTGGCCAAGTTCACTCATGTTCAGCAATCCATTGCTGTCCATGTCTGATTCATTGAACAAATCCATGAGCATTTCTTCTCGGTGCTCATCATGATCGTCATGTGTTTCGTTGGTTGTGGTGTTGTGTGTAGCATTGTGTGTAGCGTTGTGCTCGTGGCCTCTGTGGTCATCATGGCCGTCGTGGCCATCATGGTCTCCGCCGTATCCTTCATCAGTCCAAGCAGTCCAGAATTCATCCCATGAGATATGGCTATCGTTGTTGGCATCGTGATGTTCAAGAGCCTCTTCAGGAGTTGGAATGCGGTCCTCAAATTCGTTTACTTCTTCGACAAAATGTCCAAGTTCACTCAAGTTGAGAAGCGAATCGTTGTTTGTGTCTGATTCATTGAATATAGCCATGAGCATTTCTTCTTCGTGCTCGTCGTGCTCATCGTCGTCGTGCTCATTATGCATTGCTGGGCTCGGTAAGAGTGAATGATTTGAGCTGTTGGCTGCCCATGCAATGTGTTCGGTAACAGAAGAGCCTGAGTTTGCAACATTGCTGTAATTTTCTCCGATCATTACATTGTCAATTCCGTGTTCACTTGGCTCCCATGCAGGAGGTGATGATGTTGTGTTCCAAAGCATAAGTTGCCACCACCAAGAATAGTCAGCAGGTGCATCGGTTCCGTTAATACCAACGAGGCTGGTGCCGAGTGTTGAGTGAACCGAGTAGTTGAGAGTGAGGTTTCCGTCTCCAACCAGAGCAGCATGAGTCAAGTTCCACCCAGTTGCGTTTTCAGGTAGAGCGTCGTGTTCGGCCTCGTACATCTCCATGCTGTTGCCAGGGTAGAGTACAGCGACATTGTGGTGCTCCTCATGGTGGCCTTCGTGACCGTGATGTTCCTCTTCATTCCACGCTACCCAGAATTCATCCCATGAGAGGTGGCTGTCGTTGTTGGTATCGTGCAGTTCAAGAGCTCGTTCTGGAGTCATTTCTTCATCATGGTGGCCAGATTCCATCCACATGTGTCCAGCGGCCTCACAATCGGCTTCTGTAGTGTGGTTGGTGTTCTGGTGGGAGGTTGTATCGTGGCAGTAATCGCCATCATGGGTGCTGTGAGCATCTTCTTCCATCCACATGAAACCGCCTGCTTCACAGTCAGCCTTGTTGTCGATGTTGTTGTTGGTATGGTCTGACATGTCGTGGCAAACACCGTGTTCGTCACCGTGTTCGTCACCGTGGTGATGATGCGCGTGTCCTCCTCCCATCTTGAGAACAGCCATTGTGAAGTCTTCAGGGTGCTCAGCATCAAATTCAAGGACATATTCACCTTCTTCAAGTTCAAAGATGGAGATGACTGAATCGGCAGGGCAACCTGCAGGGTTGGTAATTGTCTCTTCTGCTTCAGCGTGGGCATGGCCGTCATGCTCGTCATGACCTTCATGGTCGTCATGACCTTCATGGTCGTCGTGACCATCATGGTCGTCGTGACCATCATGATCGTCATGGCCGTCATGGTCTTCATGAGGGAAAGAGATGTTGAATGCGGTATACTCTGCGTGAATCTCAACATCGTCAGCATGTCCTTCTTCGTCAACAAGGAGTACGTCTTCAAAGGGACCCTCGGTAAGTGTCTCACACAAATCGGTTACGAGTATTCCTTCATAATCAAGAGTTGATTGTCCGTCAGGCATCGTGTGAACTTCAATCGAAGTTGGAGCATCAGAGCCCAAAGAGGTGAGCGTAGATTCGACCCAAGGTTCGAGTCCGAGTCCGTGGTAGAAGAATACATCAGCGTTCTGAAGACGGATGAGGTCGGATGCTGATGGTTCATAATCGTGGACCGGGATGTTATCAAGACTCATGTATTCCATGGTGACTTGGTCGCCAGCAATTCCTTTGACGAGTTCTCCAATGTGGTATGTCGATACCATAACTGTGCCCAAGGAATCGGTGTCGTCAGAGGCATCATCGCCAGTTCCCAGACACCCTGCTAGGCTGGATAAAATCATAATTGCACTTACAAACAGTACGCGGTAACGGTTACTTCGCATGGGTTTCCGTCCAATATTAACTATTTAATGAAAACTAATAAAAGCGGGGTCGGAGATTATTAGTAACATCTTGAAAATTGTTAATTGTGTTCAAGTTTTCTGCGTTAGAAACTTCATACATGTAATCTAAATTTTACATGGATGAATCAAAGTCCTTTCGGAGTCCTCCATGGACTTTCGTCAAGCCCAAGTAAGTCGTCATCCGATGGACCAGTATTGAGTCGCTTAAACGGTGCTTTGGCGTCTAACTGCTGTCGAGCCGGACCCTTGTTTGAGAAATATTGTTTGCTTTTTTTGCGAACTATGGATTCAGCAAACGCTACCAACACGAGTAAGATTGAGAGTGCAAAATGCCCCTCTAGTGCGTAGGAAGAAAAAGGTTGTATGTACAAAATCTGTTCAGTAAGAATTCCCTCATCAGCTGTCGTTTCTACACGGTAGTTTCCCGGTTTTAACTCCCCATCCCATGCTTTCGGCTCGTCATCAAGCATGCCAGACCACTCAGCAACAGTTTGCTGAGATGAGTCAATGATTTTCCACGAAACCAACCCGCTGTTTGAACCCTCCCCGGAGAAATGGAATTCAAAAGTAGCAGGCATCGGCCTGTCTTGACCCAAAACACTGTCAAGATTTACTGTTCGGGTTTCAATGGAATGCTCATAGTCGTTGATCTCGTAAGGCGCAGCATTGTCGGAAATTCCAACCCAAAGTGAATTGATGATAAGGAATGCTAATGGCCACATCAGCAGGTTTAGTTTCCGCCGGACCATGTAATCCAATGCATCTCTTGGGTTTTAGCAGTATGTTTTCATGAGCGAACAAATTTTCCAAATCCAAGTTCAGAAAGTATTCGCTTCATCCACTTCAGTTTTGCAATTTTTTGAGCTTTCTCAGTTGTGCCCGACCAAGACCCTAAGCCCCTTGTTGAAAAGCCAATTAAGTGTATATTCTCGACATTAACTCCGCATGAAAGTACCATGCATAACGCCCTATCGCCATCCGTAAAACCCCCGAAATTGTACATTCCAGAAAGGCGTTGGTTTGTCTGATGTGAAGGAATAACCGGAGGAGGGGTCGATAACTTCTCCCATTTTTCCAAACATTTCCTCCAACGCTCAGCGTTATCTCCGTGCGCATGGGCAACGATGATTTGTGATAAAGAGGCTGCTTTGTGCAGGTGCTCAGCTCCGTCAAAGTCAGAAACCACGCAAGCGAGATTGTCGTATGACTCGAGAGCGCCAACTGCCCCATCGGCGGCAACATAAACATCGCCAGAAAGTTCTGATTCTGCAATTTCGGACCTCTCAACTGCTGCTCCAATGATGACCACTCTTGAAGCACTTTGCAATCTCTGCTTCAATTCTCCAAAGGCGTCTTTACGTCGGTTCATCGTCCAATAAGCATGATTTTGGAGGAAGTCCATCATGGCGTTAGCACTTTCAACATCTGCTTGTTCCGACCACCCAAAAGCAGCACGGACCTCATCTTGAATCGCAATCATGCTCTTCATGGGAGCCTCGTGCATGTACCATGGTGCCTACCTCACGCTCATCAATTATCCGTTCATTTTGTTGAAGTTCTTATGCAGTTGATGTGTGTGGGAAGGGTATGCCCGTCCCAAGTGCCTTACCGGAACTTGATGATGAGGTTACTTTTGCTCGATACCCATTTTTGCCCCAAGCAGGCGACTGGATTCGAAGCATGGCGATAGCGCATGAAATTGATTTGGACGAATTGCTGGACGGGAGTTGGATGGAAAAAGCCCGCTCCAGAGCTCGAATTCGTTTGATTGATTCAATTCAATCAAAAGATGGAGTCGAGGTTGTAGGTGGAGATTTATTCACAGAAGAAGGGCGGATAATCGAAGCGTTTTCTTTCTACTACGCTCGACTGGTGGTTTGTGCATCTGAAGACGAGCGCCTCATCGCCCGTTGGGCACAGGCTGAAGCGGCACGAGCTGAGCAGATTCTCATCAAGGATCACGCGAATCTCGATGTCATCGCCCGCACATACATCAAGCAAGTTGTACAAACAGAACAGCAGAGTAATACCATGCGTTCTGACTCGAACAGGGATTTCGGGGGTGCCCTCCGGCAACAAAGACGCTCAGATGCAGGACCTTTGTGGAAAATTGGTTTGAGTGATTTTATAGAAATCTGTCCGAAGATAACCGGTTCACGATGGCGGTTACCAAACTGCGATGTAAGTGAAGGATGGGTGACCTTGTTCGAGGAACCCCAGTACGGCTCTTCTGCAAAACTTTCTCGGCTTCTTCGAGAGAGAATTAAGATTGGAGTCGAACAAGAAGCACTCGAAAAAATGGGAGAAATCACCATGGATTTGGCGGTGCGACTGGCCGAACCAGTCGGAATGGTCCGAAACCTCATGGCAAACAAAGCATCTGAAGCAATCGCATTGGTAGGTGCAGATGAAAACGATTGGCCCCCCTGCATGAGAAAAGCGGTCGCTGAATTGGCAAATGGAGTGAATTTGAACCATTTTGGAAGGCTATTCCTTGCATCGATGTCGGCAACTTTGGCGCTCCCAAAAGAGGCGTGTGTCGATTTCTTCCGCGGTGCGCCCGACTTTAGTGAAAGCACGACATCGTATCAAGTCGATCACGTCTATCAGCATGAATACACGCCCTCGGGCTGTGGTAAACTCAAAGTCAATCACAATTGTCCTGTATTGCCAGGCGATGACCGGCTGTGCGACCAACCTTGGCTTGATCATCCGCTGAAATACATTCGCGCGACACAACGGTGGAAAGCAAAAAATCAGCAGGCAGAAGCACAAGCACTCGCATTGGTATCCCAAACCAATGAAGGTGAATCAAAGAACGAGGATTTGGTAGAATAAACGGGCATTCGCGCGAAGACTTTGAAACGGGTGAGTGGTTAGGTTCTCACATCCACCGGTGAATCCAATGACCCGAACGCTCGTTTTGACCGTCGACCGAGACAATGATCTCGGAGTTAAAACTGGAATTAGAGGACCTGTTGTTGGAAGGCGTCAAGTGATGGCGGCAGCGCTTAAACTGGGTATTGCCGACCCCGAGGAAAGCGACACGAACGCTATTCTTGGAGCATTGTCTCAGCACGATAATTTGGCAGAAAACAATGCTGAGGATGAGGAAGTCGAAATCGCAATTTTAACTGGTGATGAAAAAGTAGGTATTCGTTCTGATCGTTCCGTCGCTGCTCAGTTGGAGGAAGTTGTTGCAGCATTTCAGCCCGACAAGGCCATACTTGTCACCGATGGCGCTGAAGATGAATCGGTGCTACCCATCATCCAATCCCAAGTTCGTATCGACCATGTGGAAAAAATCATTGTCAAACAATCAAAAGGTATCGAAGGTACCTATTACTACATTGTGAAAGCTCTTGATGACCCCAAATGGCGCTCAAAAATCATGATTCCTGTTGGCCTAGTCTTGGCTTTGTTCGGCCTCGGCATTATGCTCCCAAATGAAATCGGTGGCATTGTCATTGGTGGATTGCCGCTGGTTACTGGATTGTATTTAATCAGCAAAGGGGCGGGTATTGAAACAACAGTGAACAAGGTAATTCAAGAAATGAGAGACAACGCTGATGCTGCGATGTTTTCCTCCCTTTTGTGGACTGCAACTCTCTTCAGTGCAATTTTTGCAGTGGCCGAAGGCTATCGAGAATACAACTCTCAAATGCTCAATGTAGGCTCTTCGGTTTTGTGGCTTGAAGTGGTTCACTCTGCACTGGCTTGGATTGTTATAGCGTTCCTCACATCTACTGCAGGATTCATGCTCCTGAGATTAAAGCGTGGGTCGTTCTCTGGAAGGCTTCTTGTCCTCGGTATTTTCGGAATGGTTGTCTATTCTTTCGTCGATACTGCTCTCGACATTGCAATACGAGTTCTGCTCGGAGAATCGTACGAATTCAGCGTACCAGTGATTATTGATGATTTGCAGTACCCAATGATATGGATTGTTGTGCTTTGGATGGCAATGACCATCGTACGCTCATTGAGAACTCGCCAAGCACAAACCGAGCGCTATTGGGGAATCTAGATTACAAGATGAACTTCGGCATTTTTCTGGCCATTGTGTTGTGTCCAACAACTCCAATCAGTGCACCGCGAGAGTCAACTACTCCAATTTGATTCAAATCATGTGCAATCATTAGCGCTCCTGCTTTGAGAAGGGGCGTATCTACATTCACCGTAATTGGAGGTTGGTTTACCAATTGCTGCGCAGGTATGCCATGCATCCATGCAATATCTCTGTTGACGGTTTTACGTGCAATGATTTTCAAAACATCCACGGCATGGATGCGGCCCAGAGGCGTTCCTTCTCCATCGATAACAAAGATGTGATCCCAGTTGTTTGAAGTAAGATTGTCAATGACTTCGACCATTGAACTGTCATCCCAAATCCAATGCGGTTGGGTCATTGTCTCTCCACAGGTAATAGAACGAGCAGTCTCTGAACGTTCTGATGCTGACATCTTGGAAAGCATGGCTCGAGTGAATTTTCGCGGTTTGGATTGTGGCATTGTAGGTACCCCCTCATTGCGCCGGCGCACGCGCTTCTCTTTCAAGGCTTTCGACCACATGTTACTTTCCACATCCAAGTCTTTGCTTTCCGGCATCCGGCGAAATACGGCGACTCAATATAAGTGAAGTCTCAAATGTCAGTTCTCGGTGTGAAAGTTATGTCAGCCATACCTGAGCATGAGCTTGCAACTTTACGCGCACTGTCTGGATACGACAAAATGCTCGAAATGGACCGAATCATGAAACAATACGGTATTGCTGAAGTCCGACTCCTCGCGCTGCTTCAAGGAAATTCCAACCAACCTGCTCAAGCAGCAGCCCCCCCTTTCGTCGCTGAAACAAAACCTGTTGAGAATATCTCTAATCCAGCAAACGT
This sequence comes from Candidatus Poseidoniaceae archaeon, assembly GCA_030741225.1. Lineage (GTDB taxonomy): Archaea > Thermoplasmatota > Poseidoniia > Poseidoniales > Poseidoniaceae > MGIIa-L1. Next base: position 15,114 of record JASLVU010000010.1, read on the forward strand.
ATTGGATAAGTCCAATTTTCGATTTGATTACGACCCTTCTCCTCAAGCAGCAAAGCGTCGCTCAGAAATTACTCAAGCGGTTGTCTGTCCTGCATGTGGAGGGACTCTAGGAATTCCTGATATCCGGCCAATCAAAGTCACCTGCCCCCAATGCCTTCAAGAAACTGTATTCACTTCTTGAGCGTTGAATTCATCAAGCATAAGCCGCTGGGAGAACCATGGAGAACACATCCCCTCGCCTTTGGACATATACGCCGGCAAACTCTCCTGTAGCTCTACCAAAACAACCTTTGTTGTTCCATCCTGGTGAGTTAACTTCTCTCGACTTTCCAGTAAATCAGCCAGATAATGTTCTATCAGGGGCTCTTTTACAAGAGTACTGCGGTGCATTTCGGTCCGTAGAGCAGACCGTCGATGAAATGCTTCAATCATACGATGAAGCGCCCATGGCTGAACGAAGACCATTTCTCCTGCTCGGTGAATTAGCAAACCCCTACAGATTACAAGACATTGGTATTGGAGCCATGCCGATATTTACATCGCGAATTTCTGAACTTTGCAGGACATATGCAGATGGCCTAGACAGCCGTGAAGTCAATCCGGGAGTCCATCACGTCACGCTTGCTCGTACCGAAGGGTGGTGGGAAAAAACCCATTTTGGAATGGCCACTGTTGCCCAAATGAAGCAAATGGTCGCTTGGCTGGACCAAGGCCGAAGAGGGACTTGGAAGCCAGTGAAGCCCGCCGAAGGGATGCTCCATTTCGAAAAAGGAACGCTACCCTCTCCAACTCAAGAAAATGTATCTTGGGATGGGAAGAAAGAGATTGTTGAAGCGGTTCCTCCAGCCCTTACTGGCTGCGAAATTGATTTGAAGACGGTTATGGTTGCTGTTCATACACAGCACGGTTGTTACGATCACAGAGGAAGGTTGGCGAGATGCGCCCATATCGGACAACGAGATTTTCATGAAAACCTCTTTCGCCGTGGTTCATCCAAAAAATGGGATGAAATCCTCGAAATTGTTTGATTCAAAACATCGAGTCAAATATTTCCCTCCTGAAAAATCATACTATATTCAAAACCTGAAGGGGCAAGAAATGGGGTCCCTTGGCAGTCCCACACTGGGTTGTTATATTTCAAAAATCAACTTCTATATGGTAACTATGAAGGGGAACGGCGTACAAAAGCAGGCACGATTAAACCGATTAAAGAACGAAATAATTGAGTATGTTTCAACTCGACCGCAGTGTTCAGCTGCGGACATTGTCGACTATCTATCCAACGAGAGAAAAATGAGAAATCACGGCCTTACGGCTCGTAAAGTTGGATTTTTCATACCCCGATATCTCTCTGATTTGGTCGGGTTCACCTTGGATCATTCTACGGGTAAACGCCTGTACCATATTGCTGCATAAGTTTGGATTAAGTTCATTGAACAGTGGGTTTTGCATCAACCATGGAATGGCCAAAAGCACTCCCATTCGCGGCTCAGTTGTTTCCATCAATGTACTCGAATTCAACACAGCCCGGAGAATGTCCTCGAATTAGTACCGAAGATACTGTGTTTTCATTTTTAGATCCACAAAATCAAGACGGTCTCAAAAGTCAAATGAAAAGTTTGATTGCGAAATTTACCCAGTCTCCTCTTGACCCCACTCAATATGGAGCAACAGTCGATGAAACCGGCGGGCTCGTCATTGTTGATGCTTTAGCAAAAATCGAAGCGGGTTCGCACTTCATAGGACCATGTTATGTAGGCCCACACGCAACAATACGCCACGCTGCATATATTCGTCCGTTTTCATGGATTTGCGCAAATGCGGTTGTAGGCCATGCATCTGAGACCAAACATTCAGTCTTACTTCCCGGAGCAAAAGCACCTCACTTCAATTATGTTGGCGACTCAATATTGGGAGGAGGAGTCAATCTTGGAGCAGGAACGAAGATTAGCAACCTTCGAAACGATGGGGGTGAAGTGCATCTGCGAATTGGAGATGAACGAATCGGTAGTGGTCTGCGTAAATTCGGAGCCATCCTTGGAGAAGAATGTCAGTTGGGATGCAACAGTGTTACAAACCCCGGTGTAATTCTTGGATGTCGTTCTCACGTTATGCCAAATGCCACTGTAACTGGCGTCCACGAGCAGGATTCATTGCACAGGTGAGCTGCTATGTCGCAACGTTTGTTTGGTACCGATGGGATTCGTGGGGAAATAGTCTCACCGAACACGAGCGAAAAAGCTGCGTTAGTTGCCCTTCACGAACAAAGAAGTGTATGCCCTACTCTTCTAAGGTTGGTTGGGGAATCGTTAGGACACCTCATCGATACACTACCTGGTGAAGGTGAGCTCGTCGTCATTGGATGGGATGAGCGACCGGGGAACAAGGACCTTGTCGCTGGAATCACCTTGGGACTGAGATTGGCAGGGTGTCGAGTGATGCACATCGGCATTTGTGCGACTCCGGCTTTGCATTATGCTGTACTCTGGCATAATGCACGAATTGGATGCATGATGACTGCAAGCCACAATCCTGCTTCAGACTCGGGAATTAAGGTGTTTGATGCTAATGGATACAAAACCACTCCAGAATTAGAAGACAGGATTACTTCAATTGCCTATGCACTGAGTGAAGAAGAGCGAGAAGTCGATCTTATTGATGTTGAGGAACTCTCTCAACCGAGCGAAAAATGCGAACTCGATTGGGCGAGGAAGTATCATCCTGCATGGCTACAAACCCGATTTTCATTGTTTAAGCAGTTGTTTGATGTAAAGAATCCCGATTTCGAATTTCTTGCTCAACCGATGCTTGTTGACTGCTCAAGAGGAGCGGGTACTTCATGGCTTGCTGAGTGGTTGAATACAAACGGTATTTCGGCTCGGGAAATCAGTCATGAAGCTGAGCAATTGAATGCTGACTGTGGAGCAGGTGATTTTTCTCCGACTGCGACATGGACTTTTGAAGAGGCCGCCGCTTCAAATCACCTCTTGTTACGTCAACTGACTCCTGCACAACCAGGCATTGTCGTTGCTGCTGCTTTGGACGGAGACGGAGACCGGTGCCTACTCATAGAGTCAACGACGACTGGTTTTCAAATCATTGACGGTGACGCAATAGGAGATACCGTTGTGGTTGCAGGCCACAGAAGCAGTCATTCGTGGAAAGTCGCCGCAAGCATTGAGTCAGACTTGGCACTTTTATCTTCACTGACTCGACTGTCCTTAGGTTCAATTGCTTACGAAACTGCAGTCGGGGACAGGTGGCTGTCTCATACATTGCGCAGTTCACTGATGGATTTTGAAGAGATTCCGACACTCATCGGTATAGAAGATTCTGGTCATGCCGTACTTCCTTCCCCTCATCCAAATCAGGAAGGGGTTTGGAGTCTTGTCGGAGACGGTGCAGCAACGCTCGTATCGTACCTTCTTGCTCGTAGTGTAGCAAACAGTGACAACTTCATGGAACGTGGATGGAAAATGCGTTCATCGGTCAAGGACGTCAATCGCTCATTGTGGAATGGCCAAAACAAGTTGGCTGATGAAATAGAAATGCAAACAAGAAGCCACTTTGAGCAATGCGGTGTAGTTTCCAACTGGACCAGAAAACGACTTGAAGGAGAACCAAATCTCATGCTGATTGAAGCACATATCGATGGGAAATTGGCATCATTAGGGGTTCGGAACAGTGGGACACAAGCGAAAATCAGTGTCTCGTTGCGACTTGCTGCTGGAATGAATCATCAAGAAATAGCATCGGTTATGCCGTTCTTGACTGAAACATTATCTAAAGCGATGAAATAATCATCCTTGCCGACCTTCAATTGCTGAACTCAGTAAAGCGACTGCAGCAATAACTCGACGGTCGAGTGGATGGTCTTGAGGGATGGTTACCAGTGTTTTCTTTATGATTGGATTGAACTGTTGCTGCATCAAAATATCTGGATGCCCAGCAACTTCAAAATGGTATTTTGCAGGAATAAAAGGTACAAAACGTCGTAAAATCGCGATGCTGTCCTCGACAAAGGAAGCATAAGGATTGCCAGCAGGGTCATTGACAACCCAAGAATCCTTCAAAATCGATTTGAGAGCTTGTCGCTTTGCAGAGCCGAGGTTTGTCCCTGTTTGAGGGTCGAAGATATCGTATGTAGTGGCAAGATCAAGCATCGAACGCGCTTTGATTTGGACAAGGGGTTGTGTGCAACTTTCATCGGTGTACAAGACAATATCTTCGCGCAGTTTGAAGCGCTTCTGCTTTGAATAAGCAACGCAATTCCCTTGAAGGTCTTCAAAGTAGAATACTCCGCCAAAAATACGCCAAAACTTTGTTCGAATAATATACTGGTCCATTTGGAAAAGAGGGCTCATAGCGGGTGGTTATCGTCGATGTATATACTCTTTCTGCCGTCACGCAAAAGGATGTTTCACTCGTTTGCCATCTCACCCTCGTAGGTTTGAGTGAGGTAAGTTACGGTTCCCAGAAGCATCGCAGAAGCGACTAAGATTGCAAGCAAAACTTCGATTGGAGCCCCTTGGATAAGAACTACACAAGCCACAATCCATCCAAGGACAAGGTCCAACGCTCCAATGATGCGCCAAGATTTTCTCAGAGTCAAAACGCCGGAAATCCAGGATACTGCCGAGCAAAGGAGAATGAACAGCACTGCGAAAAGAAGATTTGGATACCCAAAACTAGAGCCGATGAATAAAATGTGCATAGCCCACAGTCCTGCGGGCAACCACAGCCCTTGACGCTTCTCGACCGACCATGCAACAAACACAATGGTTACTGCTCCAAGAAGTGTTGCAATCTGTGCAGTTGTAGGAAGCCATACAGGGGAAATTTCAGAAAGCCAAACCCGTGTCGAAAGATAGGCGAGAGGAACCATCAGCCATGCCGACAAAACGACTGCTGGTTGGGTCCACCAAACTCCTCTCCGTGCAGAAAGAGCGATGACTGCAAATCCTGCGGGTCCAAACGAAAGCAGTGCTGTAAGTAGAATCCAAACAGAGCGCCCGCCTGCTCCTCGATGGTCGCTTAATTCATGTTTGATTCGTTTACCTTCGACCCAATCAAAGAGGAACACGGCAGCAAGAAGCATGGTTTCGATGACGAGGAAAGGTACCGTCCAAAGGAGAGCAGAAGAGTCGAATGTAAACGGATCGAGTGTGAATGGTATAGGGACTTCACCACCAATTATGACGCACAGTACTCTGTCGAGGGCAGCAAGATAAACGACGCCTTCAAGCGCATTTGGGATTCGAAGCCCGAGGTCATTTCTCCCTAACAGGCCCAATCCTGCAAGCATTGTCAAGCCGCCAAAGAAAACCAGCAGGTGGGTAGAATCCCCTAAAACTACAACCGAGTTTGAAGCGCGACCGGCAACATGGACCAAAACCAAACCAATCATGCCCAGGGCAATAGGAGCTTCGATGCCCAGAATATCGGGTAGCCTCAATCCAATTTGGTTGGCGCGAATACGCGAAAGTCCGACGAAGAGTGCCGATATCATCACTGTAAATAACAGTGCAAAGAGCGTGTTACCAGTGGTAAAGGAAAGGTACGATGTTGCAAGGATAGTCGTTCCTAAAAACAGCAACACAATAGTGGGCTGGTGATGAATGTCTCCCACATACAAATCCATTTCACCAGACGAACCCGCCCTCTTTTTTCGTTTCCTTTGTTTCTCAGCCAACGTTAGTAACTCTGTATCTATGAGCCTTAATGTGCTTCTGGGTTGGGATTCATCGGGAGCACTGCCAATCTGGACTACGTCGTTGCCTTCAAAACCACTTGATTCTAAAAATACCTGAATACGTTCCTGTTTCTGTTGAAGGCGCTGAATACGATTTTCTTTTTTGGTCAAAGCCCGAACGCCTGCACGGAATTCCCCCTGAATGGCAAGATAAGCCCCTGAGCAAAC
>JASLVU010000110.1 GCA_030741225.1 Candidatus Poseidoniaceae archaeon
CTGAATTGCCATACTCCGAACGAGCAAATCAACAGTATTGTGACCTGCACCACACTGATGATTTTATTTCGATTCATCGCTGAGCCTCCGATAATTGGTAACAATGAGTAAGATGGTAACAATCAAAATCCCGAATCCAACGCCGGGAAGATATGCTTGAATTTCGCCAAAAGCTGAATCGCTTTCCGTTTCTTCGACCATTATGAACAATGAAGGCGACCATTCTGAAATTTTACCGTCCGTGGTTCCAACATTCACCCTCAATCGGTTTCGTCCTTGTTCGATATCTTCTATCTTGAAGTTTGGCTCGCTTCCGTTGTATATTGTTTGGGTATCGCCGTTGTCGATTTGTAAGGTTACAGAGTACCAAATTGCATTTTCAACAGCTCCCCAAGAGAGCATTACGTCTTCTCCTTCAGTCATATTGGATTCAACGGGATTGAACTGAGGTGGCTGAACAATGTGGACAAGACTTAGGACATATTCTTCGCTTTCCATAGAATGGCCGGAAGGAAGTTTTGCTACCAGTCGGTACGCGTATGTTCCATCAACTTGGTCGTTGCGCGCAAATGTAGTTTCAGTACCCGAATATACGCTTACATTGTTTTCGAATAATTCGTAAGAGACTGCACCTTGGAAGGTCCCCCATTTCACATCGTAGTCTTTGTTGCTCATGAGATATTCATCAATAATGAATTGAGGCTGGGTTGGGACCTCAAAATCGGTGAGTACATAACTTACAGAATCGCTATGAGAGCCAGGTAATCGGTCGATTATTTTGACATAATTTCGGACAGTTGTGTTGTACCAGAATTCCCAAGAAACAACCCCGTCAGTATCATCGATGATTGAAATGTGGGTGGTAGAAAATGAGCCTGCAGGAGTTGTAACATTGACATTCTCAGTGATTACTACCGAGTTGTATGTATCGTCATATCCGTTTGGGTGTCCGGGAACCCCAATGATGTTTGTTCGGTTAAAGTGTAATTCTTGGCTCTCAAGACCGCCTAATGGATTCGCTTGGACACCTTGGCTAGTGAAGTTCCAACCGAGAGTCCCCTCTTGGAAATACGATGACTCTGAAGGAGCATCAACCCAGTAAGTTCGCACAGGAAGTAGCGTTTCAGCGTCGTACCATTTGTATGACTTTTCTCCCTCAGAATGATGCTCATCATACACTAGAGTCAGGTACACTTCGCGCTGGCGTTCAAATGCATCAGTAACGATCTCTTGCCCTAATGTCGTGATTGTAATGTTGTGAGTTCCGTACATGGATAAGGGTGTATGCGTTACTTCGTAATCCCAACTCATCCCGGTTGACCACAAGTCGGATGAAGATGATTCAGGTAGAACCATAATCAACAACGGCTGGCTTGATGCGGTCGAACCGTTTAGATTCACGGCTTCGATAGTAAATTCGTAACTACCGGCAGTTTGTGGAATGAATGTGTAATATGGATCGGTATGGTTGTAAACCAGCATTCCGTTCATGTACAACGCGAATCGGTCAGTAAAGTCTCCACCCGCCCATTCAATGGTCAAAGGTTCTTGCTGGATTGCTTGTACTTGAGTGGTAAAAGAAACGTTGTCAGGAAATACAAGTTCAACGTTCGATGTTAGGTTAAGCCAACCTTCTCCAAAAGTAATCGTCTCGTTGAATGACGGGATGATGTCGACATTCGCCTGCTGGACAGTCATGTTGTAAACTGAGCCTACTGCTAGGTTTTCAATTCGATAAAACCCTTCACTGTTTGTTATCGAAGATTTATTGTCGGTGCTGACTTGGACATTTTGAATTGGATTGCCAAGTTGGTCAACGATGTATCCATATCTACTGTTGTGATTTTGATGTAATTTGAAATCATTGATGTGGGTCTCAGTGAGAGAGCCTTCTTGTAATTTCATTCGAACATATTGCGACTCGGATTCACCACCTCCGATATTGGCTTTGATTGTGTAATAGTCTCCAATCGGCAACGGTCCAAATTCAGCCCTGCCGTTATTGAGGCTGCTGGCACTTTCTCCAGTTTCTACGAGTTCAAGAGTAGGAGTAAGGCCGTTATCCAAATCTCCTCCGCTCTCGTTTACCGCATGAAGCGTAATCCAATTTTTTGTGGCATGCCAGTCAAGTTCGATGTTTTGGTTGACATAGATTTGCCGATATGCAACAGTGTGGCCATTGTTCATGAAATATGCTCGAATTGTATGCTGACCTTCCGAAATCCCAGAAACTGAATATGTTCCGTCGCTCGACCAAACCGAGGCCATTGAGTCAACTCGGATGGATGTGCTGTCAGCTGGATTCCCTTCACTGTCGAACACTTTACCAGATATTGTGAAGACTTGAGTCTCATCACCAGCGGCATTTCCGAACAATGGCGAGCATAACGCCAAAAGAAGAATCATTGAAAGTGAGAGTTGGATTCTCATATGTTGTACCTCCAAAGTGAGACGAACGGTTGCAGGGTGGGGCAACCGGACGCCTCAAGAATATGGGAGTGGGCTGATTTGTTCACTTGGTAGTGGGGTTGTAGGAGGGCTTTACGCATAGATTTAGGCCCCCCTAAAGATTACTGAACGGAGGTTTCCTATAAGTTTTCGTATGTCCTAAACCTGAGAAAAAACCCCCTCAGTGCCATGGTTAAGGATGACCTAAACTAATATACATGTGGTGTTTGGGAACATCCATGCAGCCACGTAGAGTATACCTTCGTAACCTCCAAGTTTTGTGCCTTTTAGGCGTATTTATCGCAGCCAGTTTTGCCGGTTGTCTATCGAATACAGTAAGTTTTCCAAAGTGTGAAGACAAGGACAATTGTCTAACCATAGCATTCGAAGCGAAGGAAGAATACCGTAACACGGAGGAAAATCCGCAAGAATTTGCCGACCGCATTTCGGAACTTATTGGCATGGATGTTGAAATATATCCAGTAACCGGTGCAGCTGGAACCATTACTGCATTGAAGTATGGTCACGCTGACATTGGCTTTTTGGATGGAGGCGCAGCATGGCTGAGTTGGCAAACCTCTGGTTTGGAAGTTCTTGCTGCTGAACAAAAAGCAGACGGTCGTCCATACTACAACGCTATTGCATGGGTACACAAAGATTCTGACATGGCAAAGGCGGACCTCGATAATGACAACTCTACAGACCCATACGCACTGATGGCTGGGAAAGTTTCGTGCCATACATCTGCTCTTGGAAGTTCAGGTATGCTTCTACCAATGGGATTCCTCATTACGAACGAATATGTTGATGTCGTGGGTGACCCAGATGAAATTGATTCGCTTACCGACACAGTTAGATCTCATTTTTCTGAAGAATCTAGTATTCCAAACAGCGGTACCAAATATCACAAGTACATAGGTTCACTACGTTGCTTGGCAGAACATGAAGAAGGAACGGCAATGGATTACATCTCCTTTGCCAAAGACCCAACGGTTCCCGATTACTGTGGAGATGACCCTGAAGACTGGTGCTTTGAAGGAGGCTTTACATCAACTTCGGATTTCCATGGAATCAACTACACCGGTAGGGAAAACGGTGAAGGATTCGGCCGTGCTCCAAGCCATCCAGTAATGTACAATCCTGAGTATTTCTCAGCAGAAAAAGTTGCAATGCTCCGTGAGGCTCTGGCAAACATGAGTAAACAAGTTTCTGAGGGCGGCTTGCAAAGCGACCTTGACATTTTGGATGCAGTTTTCAGTACTCCAGGTTTTACAATCATCGGCACTGAGGACCATCTGGGAACCTATGGTACCCACATTGAAAATGTTCCTGGGATAACAGCTTATTTTGAAGACAAGTACGATTAAAAATCAGTGAGTTTTTTGGATGAAATTAAAATCCTCACTTTTGATTTTGCTTTTTACCATGAGTTTGCTCAGTGGCTGCTTTTCTGAACCCGAAGAAGAAAAACGTTTCTCGTGGCCAGACAATGTAGATTTGGGGTGCCTAGACGGTGATAACGATTCTATTGTCTGTCAAGAATATCTTACCGGCTTTCAAACACCTGTAAAGGTTCTTCACCATCCGGTTTTGGATGAAATATGGATAATTGACCTTGTTGGGACCATTTATAGTTGGGATAATTCAAATCTAAATTTGGTTGGAAACATCTCACAGAACATCAGTAATTGCCATAACGAGCAGGGATTATTGGGTATGGAATTTACTGAGAATTTTTCTTCCTCGAATACAGTCTTACTCTCTTACATCGAGTCTGGACCATGTCGAACAGATTATGCTGCCAGTCTCGTCTTAGCAGAGGGTATAATCGTCAACGGGACGCTTGACACATCAACTCTCAAAGTTCTCCATGAAGTCGAACAGCCGTACCGTAACCATAACGGAGGTTCACTGTTATCCGTTGGAGACAATCTATACCTTTGGGGTATAGGAGATGGAGGTTCATCACTTGACCCACTGGGGAATGGTCAAAACAAGAGCAATATGTACGGCACAATTTCATTGTTCAGGTATAACGGTGGTTCGATTGAGCCAGTACGATATGATGAAAACAACAATCTCACGTATGTCCTTCATTATGGTCTTCGAAACCCTTGGAAGTTCGATGTTGACCCATCGGGTGGATTGTGGATTGCTGATGTTGGACAATATTGTTTTGAGGAAGTCAATCTTATTCCAAGTTGGAATCATTCATCCAATTTCGGTTGGTCCATTACAGAAGGACTCCATGAGTTCGACGGTGATGATGAGGAATGTGAGGATGAAGAACATGATTTGTACAAAGAATCAAACACCACAATTACTCTACCCGTTCATGAATACGACCATTCAAACGGTAATTGCTCAATTAGCGGTGGAGAATACATCGATTGGCGAGTAGACGATTTAAACAACTCGTACATCTTTGGAGACTTCTGTTCGGGACATGTTTGGATGTACGGTCATAATGTCGGAAGTTCATATGTTGAAACAGTCGCAGACACCAACCTTCTTTTGGTTGGTTTTGGACAAGGGCTCAATGATGAGTTGCTCTTACTAACATGGAGTGGTTCAATTTACTCACTGTCATTCGTCTGAATGGTATACAAACCATTCCTCACTAACGGTTAATTTGGGCAATCTGTTCCTTATGCGATAGACCATGAGCGCCATTATTGCACAACCAATCTGGAATGCTGAAAACAGTATGTTCCAAGTAAGGTTGTAAATCAATCGAGGAAATTCAGGAGAGAATGCATACATGTTTAAGCACCCAATTATGAGAAGAGCCTGTCCAAGAACATAGGGCTTCACAGAAATTTGTTGTTCACAAAATTGGTACATGATGGCACAAGAGCAAATCACTAATGGAAGAACAACCATCATTCCCATCCAAGTAGTCGATGGATTTGCTCGCGAACCGATATATCCTCCTCGAACCATTACAACGCCTGGGTCAAGCTCTCTTGGATGTGGGCAGAGACCCTCAATACAGGTTTGCAGTCCATTTACTTGTCCTAGACTCGTCCACCACAGTATCCATACAGCCCATGGAATGATTGTGAGTGCGACATACATTCTTGTGTGTGATTTCATTGGATAGTCGTCGTTTTTGAACAACAGTTGAATCAAGTACGGGAGCGTCGATAGAAGAACGAGGGTAATTACCGCTGCCCATGCACCCCAAGTTAGCAGAGTAAATCCTGAGATAAGTGAGAAAAGACTCTGTCTTGATGTTAAAGGATCCATCATCTGGCGTGGATTCCAAATTACAAATCCTAAACCGATGATCGATACGATGAGGAATATTCTGTCGAGTTCTGTCGAACCCATGACCTGTACAGTGAGGCTCAAGATAAGCCAAGAACAGGTTTGAGTCCATCGAATGAGGTTCCATTGTTTGTGAAGAGATACAGCACTCACCGCTGAACCCAAAGCGATGATGAGAACTGAAAAGCACCATGTTCCCACAGAGTCGGTCCACCCAGCCCGAACTAGATTGAGAAGCAGGTGTGTGTTGAAAAT
>JASLVU010000111.1 GCA_030741225.1 Candidatus Poseidoniaceae archaeon
CGAGCTATGCGAGCATACATCTACGATACTGCACTGCACATGACATTAGGAAAGCCAGGTCACAGATTGGATTCCGACGGTGTTAAGTTGTTCGCAACGACCGCTGCAAAGGAAATTGCAGATGCTGCTATACAAGTAATGGGTGGATACGGATATGTTGCAGAGTATGTAGTTGAAAGGTTGTGGAGAGATTCCAAACTCTTGGAAATAGGCGGCGGAACTATCGAATCGCATCAAAAGAACATCACACGTGATCTTGTCAAGACACCGGAATCAATCACTCGATGATTTCAACGGTTTCTCGGATGCCTACAAGACTCTTGGTCGTCTTCCATGCAGTGGCCAGCAGGCTACTTCCCAGTAACAATGCGATGACCAGTATTGTTCCCCAAGTCCAAACACTTGACACTGTGGTCATGGAATCATCGTTAAACATCAGTCCCATGAGCGTGGTGATCCCTACTGCAAGAGAGGCTTGGACACGAATCAACAACGGAATTCGCAATCCGGATTTGCCCAGTCTGAACAGCAGATACATAACCCAAGTAAATGACCCAACCGACCAAATTAACAAATCCGCTGGATAAGCATTTGTAAGCATCAATTGTTTGTCAGTAGCGTATTGGTCGACTCCAACCAAAGCTACAATCCAAACCAAAGATGCACCTAAAATGTGAATCATTTCATTGATTGCAGCACTTGTTCCAATCATCTCCATCGATTTTGTTTCGATAATTTCATCTTGATTCTGCGTGAAATCTGCGGTAGTGGTAGGGTATTGGGATGATGAAAATGCTTTCTGCCTTTTTTCAACTGCGTCAAGACGAGAAGACATTCGCTGCATTTCTTCCAACAGCAGCAACTGATTCTCCTGCTGTTCGTTAACCACGTTCATCCTTTCATTTTCGAATTCAGGCAGAGTCACCATGGGGGGGACATCATCAAGAAGCGGTTGTGAGGTAAGTTCTTCACGTGTTTTTTGTGCTTTCAATTCTCGCTTTTCCTCGCGTTTCATCTTTGAATCAGAGACTGCTTTTTTGACCGCGTCATTGGTCTTACTTGCCATTTTCTTGCTGGCAGCAGATACATTTTGCGCAGCATCTTTACTTTTAGCAGCAGTAGTGATGGCAGCATTTTTGGTTGCAGTAGCCGCCTTTTTGGAGATTTCAGACAACTTCGAACCGGTCGCACTTAGGCGCGCTCGTAGGTCGGAAACCTTTTGATTCGGCTCGGACATGTTTGTCCGTGTATTGTTTCAGTTCTCAAAGGTTCGCACATTTAGTATTCCACTGGAACCGGGTCAAGCATCCTCCACAAATACCAGCTTGCGGCAGTCCGATAGGGTATCCAACGTTTGGAAATTTCGAGCACTTTTTCTTTTGTGTCGGCCTCTGGTACGAGTCTTTGTACCGCTCGAATGAGGCCAATATCACCAATACTGAATACGTCGGGCCTCATCAGTGTGAATATGAGTATCATTTCCGAAGTCCACGGTCCAATGCCACGAAAAGACGAGAAATGTTTAATCAAATCGGCATCAGAGTGTGCGCTCCAATCCTCAAGAATGAGGTCTGAAGATTCACGAGCCAAGCCGTGGATATAGCTTGCCTTTGGTCTGGAGAGTCCACAAGAAGCGAGTTCTTTTTCACTGAAATTTCGTAAAGAATCTGGAGTAATCTCTCCGACCAACGAGACAAGTCGTTCCCATACGGCATCGGCGGCAAGGACCGATATTTGTTGTCCGACTATTGAGCGAATCAAAGTAGAGAACAGATCGCCTCTCCCCACAAGGCTTTCGCCGGGATAGGACTGAACCACTTCACCAAGCAATTCATCCTTTGACAGCACATTTACCGCTTGTTGCCACCATGCTGGTTTGCCTGTGTCCATAGTATGTCTTGATGCGTCGAGGTTTTGAGGTCTTGTCTGTTGGCGTAACCATGCGAGACAACTTGCGCGAGATACTTCGGCTGAAAAACATCGGTAGGGCCGGTTGGATACGTGCGGGAGTTGAACATCCAGAATCCGTAGCTGCACACTCCTGGGGGATGTCGATGCTTGCACTCAAACTAACACCTCCACACCTTGATTTGGTTCGTGTATTATCGTTGTGTATTGTTCATGATATTCCAGAAGTTCGCGTAGGAGATTTGACACCGCATGACGATACTACAAACAAGGCTCGAGATGAACATAATGCCATGATTGAACTCGCTCCCGAATGGCTTTCGTTGTTTGAGGAATATGAGGCTGGACAAACACAAGAGGCCAAGTTTGTCAAGCAGTTGGACAAATTGGATATGGCACTTCAGGCAGAAAATTATCAAGATGATTACGAAATGTCTCTCGATGAATTTATCGAAAGTGCACGGCAGCGAATTGTCGATGAAGAACTCATCAATCTCCTTTCATGAGAGAATTTGATAATGAAGTTCCGACAAAAACAAAAGGGTGTGCTGTCCGCATAGCATCATAGCCCGATAGTGTAGGGGTCCATCATAACGGGTTTTGGTCCCGTTGACCTCGGTTCAAATCCGAGTCGGGCTACCTCTATTCGTGGTTTAGTTTTCATCTGAACCGTCAAGGCAATCGATTTCACCATCTCCAACCCATGCTTCAGGAATCGTTTCGCCACTACCGCATAAGAACCATCCGTCTCCAACATCCGAATCAGATACTTCTGCGAATGCGAAAATGTAGATGAGCCAAAATATCTGTGGGAGAATCGTTAAGATGAGTGATACTAGAGAAATAACCCATGCCGTTTTTACCAGTGTAGTGTCTTTGTGATTCTCGACATGACGTATCTTTTCTCGGGACATGTACGAAAGAAGCAATGCTGGAATTGCAAACAAAAGATTACACAATCCAAGCAAAGGCATCCAAGCTCCACTCAATACACCCAATGCTGCGATACCAGAAAACACGATAGCAACAATTGCGATTGTGTTTGATTCTCCGCCAGCTGGAATAATCACATTTTGAGTTTGAATCACGGGTGAAGTATCGGCCTGTAACATAAATGCGTCCAGTTCATCTTCTTCGTCCATTCCCCATTCAAATTCACCCTCACAATACGGGCAAGCAAATTCTCCAGATGCATCATCATCCAGTTCAATTTCTTCTTCACAGTGTGGGCAGAGAATTTCAACCATAGATTGGCCTTTTTGCGTTGCATGTTAAAACTTTTGGCCGACCAAAATAACATATTGATTTGGAACATTTGGTTTTTACATTATCAAACAGTACAAAGTTTCGAAAGAAACACTCGTCATGTTCATGAGATGAATCGACTTCGGAGATTCGGTGAGATGATGAATATCGAGAAAATTGCAGTGCTTGGCGCAGGTCAAATGGGGAACGGAATCACGCAAGTAGCTGCTTGCGCAGGTTACAGCGTGACAATGATTGATATCAAGCAAGAATTTGTTGACAAGGGCATTGCCTCGATTGAAAAGTCTCTTGCAAAATTGGTCTCAAAGGAACGAATGACGCAAGTTGATGCTGATGCCTCAAGAGCACGAATTTCACTTTCAATTGACCGTGCAGATTGTGCAGATTGTGATTTGGTTATCGAAGCAGTTCCAGAAATACTTGACTTGAAAATTCAAATTTTCAAGGAATTGGACGAATTGTGTAAACCCGAAACCATTCTTGCCTCAAACACCTCCTCAATTTCCATTTCAACCATTGCTGAAGCGACAAATCGTCCAGAAAAGGTAATTGGTATGCATTTCATGAATCCTGTCCCCATCATGAAATTGGTTGAGATCATTAACGGAAAGTCCACCAGTCAAGAGACGAATACTGCGGTGATTGATGCATCGGACAAAATGGGGAAAATTGCACTATCATGCAACGATTCACCTGGCTTTGTTTCCAACAGAATCCTTTGCCCCATGCTCAACGAAGCGATTTTGACTCTGCAGGAGGGCGTTGCCGAACCAGAGGCCATAGACGGCATTATGAAACTGGGGATGAATCACCCGATTGGCCCGCTTGCACTTTCGGACCTCATCGGTTTGGATACCGTTCTTCACATTATGAACGTCCTGCATGATGGCATGGGTGATGACAAATATGCACCTGCGCCTTTGCTCATTGAAATGGTCGAACAAGGTAAACTCGGACGCAAGTCCGGTCAAGGATTCTATACCTATTAGGTGGGTTCATTGGGCGTTAAAGACAGAATTCAACACTGGGCCATAGGACGGTTTTTGAACACGATAGTCAATACTCCCGAAGTCCACATACCCGATCGTCTTGAAGCGGATAAGCGCCTTGACAAGATTGGCAGACTTGCAGTGCTTCGAGCAGGTTTATCCGGTTTGATATCTGGATTGTGTGTTGTTGCCGTTGCTCTTTTCCTTCGGGATTGGGAGGGCGCTGAAGGCCTTACATCGTTTGGTTTTGCTTTGGTTATGACCTTCACCAGTTGTATCACGACGGCTCTTGAATTGCTGTTCTTGTATCGAGATTCCTTGAGCACCGCAGCTCGAATGGCTAAAATTTTAGACATCCCCCAAGAAGAACTTGAAGAAGTTGAACTCGAAAATTCCATCTCGCATTGGCTCATACACGCTGCACTTGGAGCACCTGGATTTCACGGTACAATGTTTGGAATCGACCCTTTAGCGAAAATTGGTAAAGTTGGCATGCTCATACGAAAAGCCTTGAAGAAGGTTCGAATTGTTGCGAGTGCAACAGTTTTCAAAATGATTTTGAGAAGAATGTGGGTTCGACTTCTCGGGCGTGTTGCTCTACGTGCCTATGTGGAATTGCTCTCCCTGCCCATGTTTGTTCTTCTCAATATGTTTGGCATGAACGTGATGATGAAAGATATGCGTTCTCGACTTGTGGGACATGAACTCACACCCAAACTGGTCAAACACGCTTTCCCTGAGGGTTTTGCAGACATGGACCAAGGGCTTCACAAGGCTCTTCACGATGGCATGAGGGAACAAATTACGACTGCTCGATTTATTCATCCGAATCAAATTCGAGTCCTTGAGATGCTTGGTGAATATGTTGAGTCTGATGCTAAACCCGATCCGGTACAACAACGACGTGCAAATCGTTTTTTGTTGGCAGTTCAATCGATGTCGGGCAAAAACACCTCTCGTTGTCGAAAACTCGTTCGTAGGCTCGAATTGGACCTTGGAAAAGAAGAAGTCGAACTTGTTCGTAAAGAAATAGACGACGCAATTCACGATTTAACGCCGTTAAAGCGGCCATGGTCGTAGGTGGAATATTTATTATTCGTCATTGAATCCCAAGGTTATGTCACGCCTAAAATTGAATCTCGTTCGCCAACAAAGTTTTGTTCTTATATTGCTCTTGCTTACTTCTGTTTTCGTCGGATTTGTCCAACAAGGTTCTGTTCAAGCGGTGTCCTCTCGTTCAACAGGTCTCGAGACTGTAAACGTCAATGTACTCAGTGATTACTACGATAGGGGGGAGAACATGACGCTCTCAGTAACATCGCTCAATCTTGATACTGCAACAGAATACTCTCTTGAATATATTCTCTGTAAGGTGACTGAAGTTTGGAACGAAGATACCGAAGAAATGGACCTTGAATGTACGCACTTGTATGATGAAGTAACCGATTCAATCGATATCGGTTCTGGCAATTTGTTTACCCTCACAACAATCTCGGTTCCAGACCCAGGATGTTGCATGAATGAATCTGACCCAACTTCAATGGGTATCGACAACGGTACAATGATGTTCAATGTCAACATCACCTCACAAGACATCACAATCTCATCTGGATTCAGCAATATGTTTGTTCTTGGCGGAGGAGTCGTTAGCAGTCAATTGGATGTATCAAATGAAGACGTACTTGTCGGAATGGATTACAACATACACGCATTCTGGAATCTCGAATTCAAGAATTTCGAGGTGCTCAGTTTCACAACAACTTGTTCATTCATGGATGCAAACGGTGC
>JASLVU010000112.1 GCA_030741225.1 Candidatus Poseidoniaceae archaeon
GTGAATCTTCCTCTAACGAAACAGATGAAGAGATTTGCCCATGCCCTTCGTGTGAACAAGGGACAATTCGAATTGGTCAAACCATGTATGCATGTGACAATGACGACTGTAAATTTAGAGGAGTTTCAAAGGAAATGTGCAAACGTCCAATCTCAAAAGAAGAGGCAAAATCTATTTTACAAAATGGAAAATCAGAACTTCTTGATGATTTTATTTCCCGTCATGGGAAACCATTCCGAGCCTATTTGGTTATTGATAAAACGCGCGTTAAATTTGAATTTCCGCCTCGTGAGGCTGCTGCAGATGCAAAGCGGTTCGAAGTGGTTGAGGGTGTAGTGGCCGTATGTCCGGTTCATAACGTGAACATCATAGAAACAGAAACACATTATCAACCTGAACCTGGATCTAGTGGTTCATCACTTCAAATTGCTCGGGAAATCTCGAAACGAGAAATCACCCGTGAAGAAGCAAAAACCTTGATTGAGAAAAGGGAAATTGGTCCATTTGATGATTTCATCTCAAAGAAGACTGGACGTCCATTTTCGGCAATCCTGTATCTGAAGAAGAATGAGTCTATCGGATATAGGTTTGCTAAGAGATAATCTACCGAATGAACAGATTCTAGGGCGAAGATTCATGTTTAACCGATGGTTGTGAAGAGATATGAAGCAGACCGATTGGGATGTTATCATCGTTGGAGCAGGTCCAACTGGTGGCCGTACTGCAACCCACCTCGCATCACTCGGGCATAATGTCTTGATGCTCGAAGAGCATACAGAAATAGGCCGCCCATTTCAGTGTGCTGGCTTGGTCACTCCGAAGGCAATGCAAGAGGTTGGTTTGTTTGACTCGGTCCTTGAGGAAGTGGACGGTGCTCGGATTCATGGTCCTAGCGGAACTCTCGTACCTGTTGGAACTGACGGCAAACTTCGAACCTATGTAGTCTGTAGGAAAAAATTCGACCAAGGTGTTGTTCAACAAGGAATGCAAGCAGGAGCGACGCTTTGGCTTGATTCTCGCCCATTAGGAGCAGTGGTAAAAGAGGAAGGCGTTCTCTTAAATGTTGAATCACAGGGGCAGGAAATAGAACTTACGTGTAAACTGCTTATTGGCTGTGACGGAGCACATAGTTGGACTCGGCGTCATTTCAAAATGGGTCGCCCAAAAGAAATGATGATTGGTTTTCAAGCTGAAGTACTTGGATACGATGGGAATCCTCGCTGGCTTGACATGTACAGCGGCTCAGAAATTGCTCCTGGATTTTTTGCATGGGTAATTCCGTCTGGCTTTGGAAGTCACAGAATTGGGGTTTGGTCAACGCCTGAACGTCTCGAAGGAAGAAGTGTTGAGCAGTGTTATGAGGATTTGAAAAATCATCCTCTATGGAAAGAACGATTTGAAAATGTCCATGAAATTGCAAGATTTTGCGGCCCTATACCCAGTGGTATGGTAAAGAAGACCGTTCGGGATAGAGTTCTGCTACTCGGTGACGCAGCCGGCATGGCAAAACCAACGACTGGTGGTGGAATAGGCCCCGGATTTCAACAAATCAGTGGCATACTCAGTCGTTTAAGTGACGCCATTCTTTCAGATAACCTGTCCGAAAAATCCCTCACAAAAATTACGTCGAAGCATTTCAAGTTAATGAAAAAGGATCAAGAAAAAGCACGTAAATTGAGAAACCTGCTCGTAAGCGATGTGATAGACGGTGAACTTGATCGGCATTTTGATAATTTTGCCAAACCTGAAGTGCTTGACCTGATTAATGAAATTGGCGACATCGAGAAACCTGTCCCACTCGGACTTGCACTCATAAAAAAGGTACCAGCATTTCGTAGACTTGCATTAAGAGCGGGTTCGAAACTTCTCTTTCGATAGGTTGTGATGAGATTTCTAAATTACAACTTGAACAAAGATCTCGTTACCCTCCCTTTGAATCACATCGCTTTATTCCATCTGAGTTGCCCATCGCTTCCTTGAGAAAAACACTCTTGAAGGCTCCACGTGAACAATTGATGGTGACAATATCTCAAATGTCTCCAAGTTTCCGACTAGGTAACGAAGATTCATGGCTGCTCGAGCAGAGGTATCTCATTGACGGAAAGGAAATTGATGATTCGGAATTTGAACGCTCAAAGCATGATGTAGATCAATCATCTCCTCCTCGTGTTGTTTCCAAGCAACGTAATGGCTGGTACCTCACTCCGAACCCAATTCACTCTGCTGTTCGACGATTTATTTCCAAAACGGTGGTTATCTTGTTGCTCGCACTTGGTTATCTCTTTATTGAGCCTATATTGAGTTCATTTGGAATTCCGGGCATCGGAACTGGAACGATTCGCATAGGACTGCTTGATTACCCTTTATTGGCAGTCATCATTGTCCCCCTTCTTTTTGTACCTCTAGCACTGAGAGTGGGTGCGAATTTTGCGGACTTGGTACACCAACGAAATTTTCTACGTAGCGCACCAAGTGACCCAATAATTACGCTGCTCCAATCACCTGCAGCTGGAAAGGCATTGCATATCGAGGTTCAGTTTCCTGAACGTCGAGAAGATTGGGGTGATATCATGTTGACTTGGAGGGTAGGTGCTCTACCCCCTGCAAGGGAAGTAGTGTTCCAATCCTTAGGTGCAGAAATATCAAAGCAACCACCCCCTGGATTGACGACTGAACTACCCCATCACTGGGAAATTGGGTTGGATGATGGAACTGGTGGTGGAGAAGAGGCACCAATGGAGCATCAAGAAGTTCGTGGTGGCCTCTTCCTTCGACCGATGAGAAGTATGGAGTTCGGAGGACGAAGTCCGATTAAAGATGGAGTAATTGTTCTTGAGCCACCGCAACTAAGTTGGCCTGGAACAGTGTCTTCTGAATTAATCCGTATACATTGGGAATTAATTCTTCGAATAGAACGTGAGAAAGGAGGACCACTTCTTTGGGTTCAACCACTTGAAGTTGGACATCCACTTGAAAGTGCAGTTATCGATTCAATTCCAACAAATGATGGCCGAACAGAATCTGACACCTTTTGATTGGAAACATTCAAGTCTTTCATATTGCGTCTTTGAATCATGGAAAGTAAAGCATTGCATGCAATTTTGCTGGTGAGCTTACTGTTAGTATCAGGGTGTATAGGTTCCGTTGATACAGAAGAAGAGGTTGTAAATGATCCTGCGTCATCTCTCGTGACCTTAAATGCAGAATGGGGATTGATACCGGATAGAATTCAACTCGATGGAAACCCAATTCAAATGCTTGTTAACATCAACAGCGATAGTGATGAGTGGTCAGGTGAACCGATAATTATTACACCTGAAATCACTTCATTACGTGAATACAATTGGACGAAAGTCTCATCGGGCTATCAATTAACTTTCTACCCACAAAGTATTGGTGATTATGGGGTTCAAATTCAGTTTGAAGCATCAAGTGGTTTCGAATTTTCAGAGCCAGTACCTGCAACTCTTGTACACACAATCAAAGTGATTCCACCTGAGGAAGATGCACCAATTCTTTCAGCACCAACCTCTATCTCACTTGACGAACCCACCGTGGTTTGGTTAGAAGGTACCTTGACACACGCTTTACTCGATTCATGTTCACTCACTATTGCAGTTGGCGAAGAGTCAATACTTACTGGTAATATCAAATCTGATGGAACATGGAAAGCTCTTGTCGACTTATCAGATTATACTCAATCACTTGAAATTCAAACCGTTGCTGAATGCGGCAAATTCACCCCAAAAAGTGATACGGTGGTTACTCAAATCCTGCTAGAAGATTCTGGTGATGATGCAGATGGTGATGGAATTCAAGATTCTGAAGACTCATGTCCGAACGGCTACGGCGTATCAGATGGTTGGTCATCTACCGCAGCAAGTGACCAAGACAACGATGGCTGTCATGACCTTGAGGAAGATCTCGATGATGACAATGACGGAATATTCGACGAACAGGACCTTTGTCCAACATCATTTGGTTGGTTGAGTACGCCTGATGCGGATTACGATTCAGACGGCTGCCATGACACAGATGATGATGATGACGATGATAATGATGGAGTCAAAGATTCAAATGACCTATGCCAAACGGGTTTACTTGGATGGAGTTCTAGTACATTTAGTGACTGGGACAGTGATGGTTGTTCGGATTTCGATGAAGACATCGATGATGATAACGATGGAATCTACGATACTGTTGATGCTTGCCCAAAGGGTTTGAGTAACTGGGAAAGTAATATTTCCAGTGATTATGATTCTGATGGCTGCGCTGATTTAAGCGAAGATTATGATGATGATAACGATGGTGTGATGGATGTCAATAATACTGGAAGCATCCTCGATGTCTGTCCAAAAACTCCTAAAAATGCTACCGATGTCGACGAAAATGGTTGTGCTGCAATTGAAAGGGACACCGATAGTGATGGCGTGAATGATTATGAAGATCAATGTCAAGGGACTCCTTTGGGTTTACAAGTCAATGATTTTGGTTGTGCTGACCTTGACGCAGATGGCGTCTATGCAAATGTGGACAATTGTCCGGACTCTCCAGCAAAATGGACTATTGACGAACAAGGTTGTGCCGTAGTTCAAGCACCTGTTCCATGGAGTACAACTACATCTCTCACTGGACCTATGCAAATTGTTCCGCATTTTTCTGTTCCGACCCTTGATGGGACGTTTTATTTTCAGCAAGAATGGACTGGGTACGACATCTACTATTTCCTCTTCAAGTATACCAATTCAAATGGAAACTCAAATTCTGCAACTTGGGGCCAGAATCCAGGAACATTCATTCGCTCGTTACCAAAGAATGTCCATCTCTTTTACGGCTCGTTTGACGCAACGTACCACAACGATGTAATCGAAAGAAAAAATGCTGTAGAAAATGAACTTAACCCCTCCGAAGAGGTTGAATGGGATGGACGAATCCACTACATTGACCAAAGGGCCAACAGCATTTCAGGCGGACTAGGTCAAATGATTGGTAGTTTCAATTCACCGTTTTACATGGGAATAGATCGTTTTCAAACTGCTCGTGAAACTGGCTCATTGTCGGCTTGGACAAGTTCAGGTACAGACCCGAAACACCTCATACATGAGCCTCATCAGTGGAATGCAGAATTCCCGGTTGAAATTCGTCGAACTGACAGTTCAGTTGAAGAAGTGACTCTCATGGATTTTCAGCGACACACCGGTGGATGGGGTGCTGGGAGAACCTCTACAATCAGTGCTGAGTTTCCAGACAATGTGAGTCAATATGATACTTTAGAGGTGTATCACGAGCATGCTTGCTTTGAACGCTCAAACAGATACATAAAAAGTGATGGTTCTGAAGGTGGATGTCATGAATGGGATTACGAAACGAATCTGCAAATTTGTGAACGAGGAAATTCGTCATCGTGCGGTACTGAATTCATGAGATGGATTACGACATATGGCCGTGAGGGAAAATGGCTGACAGATATTTCGCCTTATCTTTTCATGATTGAAGATAATGATAATCGTACATTCAAATATCGAGGTGCAAACAAGGGTGACTTGACCATCACTCTTCTGTTCAGCAATTGGGGTAGTGACATCCGGTCGAAGGATGCCGATTTTGCATTTACAGGTGGTCAATTTGATGGAACATACAACAATCTCTCAAAGTACACCCGTGATCTGAATTTTACTGTACCATCATGGGCTGATAAGGTCGAAATTGTTGCTACAATTACCGGACATGGATTCGGGAAGGACAATGCGAATTGTGCTGAATTTTGTGACCATGAGCACCACTATTCGATGAATGGTTTTACGACATATGAGTGGCACCCAATCGTATATTCAAGCGAGGGTTGTGAAAATGAGGTGGAAAATGGAGTTGTCGCAAATCAATATGGAACGTGGCCATATGGTCGTGCAGGGTGGTGTGCAGGCCAAGATGTCAAGC
>JASLVU010000113.1 GCA_030741225.1 Candidatus Poseidoniaceae archaeon
TTCTTCGACGTGACGAAACATATCCGGACTTTATTCGTGCTCTAGGTGGTACCGCTCAAGCCCGTTCTGCTGAACCTTCGGCAACAATCAAGGCTTTGAGAGGTATTGACTTTGGTATGCTTGACCGTTCAATTGACCGACTCGAAAAGAGACTTTCTACACGTATTGATTCCGATCGAGCTTGGGACTATTTCAATGCAGATACGAACTCAGCAGTTATTTCTCGCTATACTCGAATATACATCGAAGGTTCGCAATCCTCCGGAAAGCCTGCAGACACGGCAGAAATGGTATCACGTTCCGTAGGCAATCTCCTTTCTCTTCGGAGGAGGCGAGCTCTCTCTGCCAATACAATGAGAGGAGTTGCTCTTGGATTATTGATTGCATCGGTAACAAGTCTCAACGTCACCATTGCCATTGTTTTGAAACTTGGTGATTCGATTGCTGGTGTTGCTTCAAACTTTACAGATACCGATGTGTCGGTTCTCACTGAGTTTGGTGCCGGACTGGCTCTACCAGTAATGGAAGATGCTTCAGGTGTGCCTGAAAATATCCGAATGTTCAAGATCATTGTATCGATTCTCATTTTGTTCCAAGTCATGGCTGTTTCCATAATCTCCAATCGATTGCGAGGTGGAATTCGTACAACCGCAATGGGTCAAGGAATACAATTGCTTTGGGTTGCTGGAATTACTTCTTACATCACCTCGCTCGTTCTCGAGGCTGCATCTTCGGTTTTCGGAGTTTAGTAAGAATCATAACCCTGCTCTCCTATTGCCGTCTATGCAAGTTCCCCCTCCACCCCCTGGGCCTCAAGCACAACAGCCAATGCCAGCACCTGTATCTCCGTATCAACCCGCAGCAGGATTCCAACAATCTGCCTTGAGTTACTCGTTTCACAGATGGCTGATGCTTGGATTAATTTTGGTTTTAGCCTCGGTAATTTTTGTCGAAGTTGTTGCCATGGATGGTGCTCCATCAGCTGTCGACTATGACCTCGAAACTGATGGCGCCATGGAGCAAATGCAGAAAGACACTGAAACACATACGGACTTGAATCGAGTAATTGGTTCTGTAGGCGGAATTCTTCAAGCATTAGGCCTTGGATTGATATGCTATGCATTGCTGAGAGAATCACACGATGAGAAAGAGGAACACACAGCGATGCGTGTCACAGCAATCATCGTTGGAGTACTCGTTCTCATGAACATTGCATCTCGCAGTATCACTATTTTTTAGACGAGCGCTTCTTTTCTTGAGTGATTCTCTTTTTTGACGCAGCCCATGAGCAGATTGGGCATGTGGACAAGTCGTGGTTCCGAGCAGGGCAATGTTCACGTCCAAAGAAGATAATTTGAAGATGGAGTTTATTCCACAGGTGGCGTGGAAACACCGCCTTCAAATCCTTTTCAGTCCGAACTACAGTGGTGTCGTTAGATAATCCCCATCGAGCAGCTAATCGATGAATGTGTGTGTCGATCGGAAAAGCAGGCACACCAAATGCTTGAGCCATTACCACTCCGGCAGTTTTGTGGCCGACACCCGGCAGATTTTCAAGTTCTTCAAAAGTTTGAGGTATTTCCCCACCATGTCGTTCTAGTAAAAGTTCAGACAGTCTGTGAATGTTTTTCGCTTTGGTGGGGGCAAGACCTACTTGTCGAATATCGTTGAGTATTTCTTCAACGCTTAATCGTGACATTTCCAATGCATTTGGAGCTTTCGAGAAGAGTGCGGGTGTGACTTGGTTGACTTTGAGATCTGTGGTTTGTGCACTCATCAAAACTGCAACCAACAATTGGAAATGATTTTCATGGTCGAGAGGTACAGGTGTTTCGGGATAGAAATCTTCCAGCATTGAAGCGATTCGTTCTGCTTTTTCTTTGCGCTTCATGACAATCACTTGCTTTGTAATTCTGACGGAACTCTGTAGGTGTAGTCGACGGCTTCTCCTATGAGTTGAACACTTTTTTCTTGGACATTGAATATCGCTTCAGAAATTTTCGAATCGATGCCATGAAGCGGCATTTTGGCAGAGAATTCACCGTTTCTAAAGACACTTAGATGCGTTGAAACACGGTTGATTGGAGAGCAGAACGTTACTTGCTCGTCAGTACGTTCAATAGAACCGTTGATGTGTTGAAAAAAGCCAGCAAATTCCTGACAGAAGTCATTCCACTTGTCAACAGCAATCCGCATCATATCCCGACCTTATGATTCCATTTTAACAGAATAGGCTTCACCAGTTTTCCATCCAAAGAACAAGCCAAGTGAAACCGATAACAGAGGTATTCCGTTGCAAATGAGCGATTCCATAGGCTCAGTATTGGGTTGGCCAGAAAAGTACCAAATCAGCATTGAAAGCAAGAGCCCGGGGATGAGCATTATACCACCCATGATGAGTGTACGCAGGAGACGCATGGTTGGTCCAATAGGGCGAATGTCAAGAAGGTGTGGTTTGTCACGAATCAATTCAATTTTTGCCGTAGTTCAGGCCCTGACAACGAATTAAGCACATTCTCAGGTTCAATCCATCCCTTTCGAGCGGCCATAACTCCGTAACTGACATCGGCAAGTCCGCGTACAGAATGAGCATCGGGATTGATGATGACCGGCACTCCGAGCCCTTTAGCGTGTTTGCACAAGCGCCAATCGAGATCCAAACGATACGGACTAGCATTCAGTTCGACGGCTTTCAATCGGCCCTCTTCATTGTGTTCGGCCATGTGTTCAAGAATTGCAAATAAATCCACTTCATAGCCATCTCTGCCTTGGAGGATTCTTCCAGTAGGGTGGCCAAGAATTGTGGTAGCAGGATGGTCGATGCAACGCATCAATTCTTCCGTGTTTTGGATTTCATCCCGGGCTTTCCATTTTGAAAGAGCATGAACCGATGCGACAGTGTAATCCAATTGAGACAATACATCATCTGGATGGTCAAGTTTTCCTCCCTCAAGGATATCGGATTCAACACCATGGAAAAGTTGGAATTCAACACCTTCTTCTAACCAAGAGGCGTTGTATTTCCGTATTGTCTCGCCTTGTTGAAGTAAATCTTCAGCGCTAGCACCGTTTGCTATTTTGAGTGTGGGTGAGTGATCAGCAATACCGAGCCAATTCCACCCCATTTTTCGTGCGGTGTCCGCCATTTCTTCGAGGGTAGCCTCGCCATCTGAAAGGGTCGTATGGTTGTGCAGGGCGCCACGAATATCCTTTCCAGTAATTAGTTGTGGCAGGCTAGATGTTTCTGCAGCAAGAATTTCTCCGGTGTCTTCACGCAGTTCAGGTGTAACCCATTCAAGATCCAAATGGCTGTAGATTTCATGTTCATTCAATGCCGGAAGCGAGAATTTCGCAGCTGCCATTCCTTTCAATTCACCAGCATCAGAATCCGGAATTAAGCCAAATTCATTCAGTTTAAGTCCTCGGTCAATGGCCCGTTGTCGCATCGCAATATTGTGCTCTTTGCTGCCGGTGAAGTACGCCAATGTGAAAGCGAACACTTCTGGGGGTACCAAACGCACTTGTGCATCAATTGTTCCACCACTCTCGAGTTGTTCGTAGTCATCTCCACCTATTGCATCCAGAACATTCGGATCGATATGGCCAACAGTGAATCCCCCTTCGAAGATTGTTGTATCGAGAATAAGGCTGATTTTGGAATCTCCTGCACCTTTGACATCGGCTATGCCGGGAAGGGAGAGAATAGCTTCGGATACTTCCTCAAGTTGCTCTTGATGGACTGCAACGACAACATCGAGGTCGCCAATAGTTTCCTTTCTCCGGCGTGCACTACCAGCGAGTTGTGCTTTCACAACACCGGGAATGGTTGAGATTTTTGCTTCGAAAGCCTCTCCATACATCAATCCGACATCGAGCCTTCGACGCGCCCTGAATCGTGCGAGAAGTTCAATACCGTCCAACATTCTTTGTTGAGACTTCTTTCCGAAACCTTTCATTGGTGCAATGAGGTCATCAATTGCGGCTTGTTTCAGAGACGCTACAGAGTCAACACCCAATTCTTCATTCATCAATTTAATTCTCTTTGGCCCCAAGCCAGGAATTCCAAGCATTTCGATGAGTCCTTCTGGAGTGTTGGAATGCAAATCAATCCAATCATTTGGCCACCGCCCCTCCATGATTGCTTGGGTAAGTGCTGAACCCAATCCTTTGCCGATTCCTTTCAACTCAAGCAATCGCCCAGTTGACACCAATTCTCCTAGGTCGTCGGTGAGCCCTCCTAACATGCGACTCGCATTTTGGTACGAGCGTACGCGAAAGACATTTGCTCCATTGAGTTCAAGTAAGACTGCAACTTGATGCAAGACAGTTGAGATTTGGTTTCGAGAGAAGTACGGTGGGCCGTTAGGTCGAGCCTTCGGTAGCGTAAAACCTCCCTGCGCCATGACTCATCTTACATTCGACCCTTCTCAAACGTTGCTCTCAATATTTTCGAAGAACTCCATGTTGAAAAACCACAACCTGTAGGGTTGTTCATGGTCAGTGTTGTCTTCATCGAACAATTAGCTGAAATTCTGTGTGGAGTTTCAGCAGTTCTGTTCACTTTTATTGCAACATTTTCCCGCTCACCACGGGCCGAAAACATTGTTCAGAATCTTATTGCCATCATCCTCATTGCTGCGGCTGGAGTGTTGTGGTGGTTGTCTCTCTCGGGCGGAGAATTATGGGGTTCGAATTACTTGCCAAAGCCGCTTTCCTTGGTTTGTATTGTCATTGCGATTTCGGCCCGAATGAACATCAAGGGAGAGAACATTTCATTTGGAGCAAATCCGCATACAATCGGGAAAAAAGATTCTGAAGACTAATCAGACAATTTCACCACGTGGTTGCGTGTTGCCATCGAGGTCATTGTTCGAATCTTTGGCTTCTTTGGCCATCTTTTGGTCGATGAATGTGCGCATGTATTCTGGCAATTCGCCGTTGACAAAGATTACATCATTGATTTTCTCGAGTTTTTTGAGAGAGTAATAAATTTGCATCGCCGTCATGGGTGTCGATGAACATCCGTTGCACCCTCCATCAAGTGAAAGCATGATGTTGCCATCGGTTGTATCCAAAACTGTGACAACGCCGTCGTGCTCATCAAGAATGTCTTGAACCGGACCAATCTCGGCCAAGATTTCCTCAGCACTCATGCTCATACACCACCCCACACCGCTCTGCCCTTTGAAGAATTGCTTCGTTCTTTGCTGAAGGAATCCTTTCGGTGAAGTTAAACCAATTGAAAAAGCCCGTAAGTGAGTGTTTTTTTTGGGGAACCACTTATCAAGGGTTCTTAGGTCGCCGAAGTCACAGGTGTCCTATAATGATGGAAAACATACCAATGATTGCCGCAGGTGCAGGTCTCTTCGGGCTTGTCGTCGCGTTTATGCTGTACCAACAAGTAAACAAAGTGAAAATTGATAATGAAAAAGTCGATGATATTACCAGCGAAATTCAGGATGGCGCAATGGCATTCCTTTTTGCTGAATACAGAGTTTTGGCAATTTTCGTAGTTGTCGTCGGTATTGCATTGACGCAATTGAACGACATGAACACTGCTATTGCATTCTTTGCAGGTGCTTTGGCTTCGGTTCTTGCAGGATTCTCCGGAATGAGGGCTGCAACCTCTGCAAATGGACGCACCACAATGGCCGCAAAGAACGACGGTAAAGCAGGAGCGCTCTCAGTTTCTTACAACGGTGGCGCAGTCATGGGTCTTTCAGTTGGAGGATTGGGGCTTCTTGGAATCTCTCTGGTAGCGTACTGGCTGGGTGCCGGTGACGCAAATCCTGACCTTTCTGCTGCTGCAGGATTCGGAATGGGTGCCTCATCCATCGCTCTGTTCGCACGTGTTGGTGGCGGAATTTACACCAAGGCTGCTGACGTCGGTGCGGACCTTGTTGGTAAGGT
>JASLVU010000114.1 GCA_030741225.1 Candidatus Poseidoniaceae archaeon
TACCCTGTGTTTCCTTGGTTTGTTTTTGCGTTTTTGGGAGCAACGATTTCAAGGCAGAAAACTGCTTCAGGTCGGTCTTTGAATCTTAATATATCCGCTATAATGTGGATTGTGTTTGGGTTAACATATTGCACACTCACGTTTGTCTATTCCTACATGAATCACACGCTATGGGCCCACCCCACTGAAGACGCATTGCTGACCTTCTTCCCAGCCAATCCTTCGTTTTTGATTGCCGGAATTACAGGTGTAATGCTGCTTTGGATTGCGGTTCAAAGATTCAAATTCCATTTCCTGGCCAGTACTGGAAAAATATCGTTGACGATATATCTTCTTCACTTCATACCCCTAACACTGATGCGTGACTATGAAGTCACGCACCAGTGGGGATTACAGATTTCATCAGTAGCAGTGCTCTTGTACACAATCATATGGATGCCTGTAGCAAGCCTATGGCTGTACCGTTGGCCAAAGGCCAATGTAGAGTCACTGCTTCGAACGATACGAAAATCACTCTTCTGATGCAGAGGACATAGCCTCTGTTGCTTTCTTAGCACCCATCCATGCAACAACACCGAAACCGATCTTGTTAATCATGTCAGCAATGTTGTAAGCAACAGCCATGTATTCAGCTCCATTGTCCATTTCAATCAAGGCAACTTCTGGGCTGAAGAGGTAACCGAGTGGATAGATAATCCATCCAACGACGATGAACCAGCGTAGGGCGTTTGCACTCCACATGAGTTCTTCAGAAATCTTTGAGTTGTCTACTCCTAGGCCATCAGACCACGGAGTTCCAGTTGCAACAACAATCATTGCCCAACCCATGCCACCAAGCAAGAGTGCTGGGATAGCACCCATAAGACCAGCTTCTCCAAGGTAACCAAAACCGATCATGATGAGTGCGCCTGTGAAACAAATGCCAGTGAAACCAAGTCCAGCGACTTTCTTGTCTGTGATAGCATCCTTTCCGACCAACGATGGGAATTTAAGCGCCATTAGTGGGACAGTAATAATCCAGTCCATGTAACGGTATTCAATGGAAACTTCACCGAAATCAGCGTAAACGCCACGCATGTAGTAATAATGGAATGCAGCAATACCTACAATCAATGCCGAGATGGTCATTGTTGTTCGGTATTCTGGTGCAACGTTGCTTCGCTCACTCATGAAGAAGACGAAAGCAGCACCCATAGAGATGTAGCCTACGAAAAAGAGGAAGAAGGTCAACATTGCTAGACCTTCGACATTACCGGCGGAATCATAGAGGTGTGCTGGCAAACCAGTATCCTCATTCATATCACCTGGTGTGAAATCCGCAGCAGAAACCGTGGACGCCATCGCAAGGGCAAAGGTAGCAATCAAAAGCAGGCTCGTTGTCTTAGAGAACTTATCTGTAATCATGTTTCTCAGATGTTGTGCGCGACATCGTACATATAATACGGTGTAATCTCCCGTAGTCAAAAAAAAATGTTTTCAAACCTTTTGTAAACAACTCCGCAGTTACACATTCTGGCCGGTTTGAACAGCCCACATCCGTGAATAAGTTCCATCCAAATTTATTAATTCTTCATGTGTTCCGTCTTCAGCAATTCTACCATCTTGGAGAACGAGAATTCGATCTGCATTACGAATTGTAGAAAGTCGATGCGCTATAATGACGGCCGTCCTATCGTTTGAGATTTTGTTGATTGAACGCTGAAGAGCGGCCTCAGTTTCATTGTCAACAGCCGAGGTAGCCTCATCAAGAATAAGTAGTGGGGCATTCTTGAGAACAGCCCTCGCGATGGCGATTCTTTGTCGTTGACCGCCAGAGAGCCTGTGCCCCCCTTCTCCAACCATAGTATCCCAACCACTGGGTAACTGTTCTACAAATCCCCCTATCTCAGCAAGTTGGGCCGCATCAAATACCTCATTATCTTCTGCATTAGGTCTGCCGTAGCGTATGTTTTCCATTATCGTTGTTGGGAACAACGTAATGTGCTGGTCAACCAATGCCATTGAAGAGCGTAGCGTTTCTAATTTCCATTCAGGTAAGGTGCGGTCTGCCCATGAAATCGTCCCACTATCAGGTTCTGCAAATCTCAAAAGAAGGCGAATCAATGTTGTTTTCCCAGCCCCCGTTGGTCCAACTACTCCAACCGTTTCACCATGTTTTAGAACCAAATTCAGGTTCTCAAATACCGGTTCTCTTCCATCATATCCAAAACTTACATCGGTAAAAGCAATCGAAGATGCTTCGATTTTTTGAAGGCCGGGCGCGAAGTCTCCCTGAAGAACCTCGGTTGGGGATGTTAAAACATCCAACACTCTCGTTGAACTTGCCATTGCACGTTGATACAAATCAAATGTTTCTCCAAGCCGAGTAAGGGGCCACAACAAACGTTGTGTCATGAACACCAGTACTGAATAGGCACCAATTGCCAACGAACCTTCTAAAGTCATCCAACCCCCAAGGAGTAAAGTCGCAGTGAATCCACACAATATGGCCATTCGAATTAATGGAGTAAATGCTGCTGAGAGGCGAATAGCCTCACGGTTCGCTTCTCTGTAGATGTTGCTCAAAGTCTCAACTCTTTCCATTTCCCGCCTTTCCGCAGTAAAGGATTGAATTGTCGACATTCCAGACAAGTCGTTTTCAAGCAATGCATTCATTGCGCCGGCAGATTTCCTCACTTTTGCATACCGAGGCTCAAGACTTCTTTGGTACTTGAATGAGCCCCAAACGATAATCGGAATAGGGAGTACAGCGAAAATTGCAATTTGCCACGATATAGCCAAAAACACAGAACCGACAACAAGTACGGTTGTACTGACTTGGAGTAAATCATTAGCCCCCTTGTCTAAAAAACGCTCAAGTTGATTGATATCATCGTTTAAAATTGCTAAAATATCGCCTTTCTGTCGTTCATCAAACCACCCCATTCCTTGTTTCTGCACGTGATTAAACGTGTCAAGCCGTAATTCATGTTGCACGGTTTGTGCTAGGTTTCTCCACAGAACCCCATAGAAGTATTCGAACAGTGATTCCAGCCCCCATATAACGAAAGTGAGGACTGAGAGGAGGATTAACTGGTGCCATGGATCCATCAACCCTAAAGTAGCAAGAAAAGAATCTTCTTTCAAAACAACAACATCAACAGCCAATCCAATGAGTAGGGGTGGAGCAAGGTCCCAGATTTTGTTGATTACAGAGCATGCCGAAGCCAATCGTATGGTTGCTTTGTGTGATTTCATGTGCCCGAGCAGGCGTCGAAAAGGACCCACTTCTGCCACGTCCTTCCCACTCGGTGGAGGTATGAGAACTCTATGCTCGACATTTTCAACATCATCTGATGCGCAATGGCTATGCTGTGCCCATTGAACGGAGACATGGGGATGACATGAGGCGGCCGAATTTGACAACATTAGAATATGTTCTTTCAAAAAAACCTCATACTCGGCATATTACACTTATTGACCCTGCGAAACAGGACGCGAACACCGCAGCTGACAGGGCAATGATTGCCGTTGAATGCGGCAGCAGTATGATATTTGTCGGCGGCTCAACAGATACACCAGATGAGGTCGTTCATTCCACATGCAAGGCAATTCAAGAAGCATTTGAACTCCGAGCGTTTGCATCAAGCCAAGATCCTGAGTCGGACGAATCACAATGGCACATTCCCGTTGTTTTGTTTCCAGGAGGTGCGCACGCCCTTTCTCCAGCAGCCGATGCAATTACATTCATGATGCTCATGAATTCAAAATCAAGGCGATTTCTTGTCGGTGAGCAAATTCGTGGTGCACCTTATCTCGAGAAATTTGGTGTTGAGGCTTTACCAACTGGATATGTCGTTTGCGCTCCCGGAGGCAGAGTGGGCGAGGTTGGTGACGCGGAATTGATTCAACCCAATGATGTTGAATTAACACATGCTTACGCTTTAACTGCCCGGATGTTTGGATTCAAAATACTCTACTTAGAAGCCGGTAGTGGAGCTGAGAGTCAAGTTAGTGAAGCACTTATCAAAAGTGCACGAACTGTTCAGGATTTGACCCTGGTCGTAGGTGGTGGTATACGAACCCCTGAACAAGCATCGTTGGCAGCACAAGCAGGCGCAGATTGGATTGTTACTGGAACATTGACAGAGGACGCATCCAACCTCGAGGAACTTCGCCAGCGAATACGGGCAATCGTAGCGGCAATCGAAATGGATTAATCCTCATCGTCGTAGACAACAGGGTCTCCAGAGCCACCCGGTGATGGCGGTCGAGCACCATCAACATCAACTCCAGGTTCGATTTCACTTTCATGAACTTCTAATGACACGCGTCCACCTTCCGCTAATTTTGCCATGTCATCGGTTTCAGGCGTTGAAAGCGTTCGTTCAACATCAGGCGCGTTGCTGTATGCGTCCCTTTTTGCTTCCCGGGCATCATGCGTTCGAACAAGAGAAAGCGAATCCGCAAACACTCTTCCAACGACTTCCCGGGTACGCTCTCCTCTTCGCACTGAATCCAATTCGTGCACCATTGTTTCGCGTTGCCCTTCCAATTCACGCAATTCAGCCGTTCTGTCTTGTAGAGCCGCCTCCATATCCGTAAGAGTGAGAGTAATTTGTTGAATGCGTTCATCGCGTTCAAACACATCATTATGCAATCTTCTTTCTCTTCTTCGTAATGAATCATATTCACGGTTTCGCTCGAGTAATCTCCGTTTAAGCTCATCAATTTGTTCCACCAAATAATCGTGTTCTGCAGATACTGAACGCGGACCTTGCATAACCCGTTCGAGTTGCTCTTCAAGTTCTCCTAGGCGGCCGTCGCGAGCATCCAATAAACCTCTCAACCGATCTGCAATATCACGCAATCTCTGTCTTTCTTCTTCAAGCGCTTTATTCGCTGCTTGTTCAGCATCGTTTTGTGCTAATGCAGTGTCGAGTTTCGCCTTTAGACTACGCACTTCCTCAGCGGTGACAGAAGTAAGGCCGGCGTCAGCCGCTCTTTCAAGAGCCTCAACCATTTGTGAGATTCTTCCTTCCATTTCTCCAATCACCTCATCTTGCTGCGAAGTAAGGGTTCTTAATTGCTCAACTTCCGCAGCCATACTCGATCGTTCTTCTTGAGATAGTGAAGATTGCTGATTAGCCAACTCTTCTCGCACATCCACAAGAACTCGCTCAAGATGGATAATTTTCGCATCTCGATCTTTGAGAGCAGAATCAACCTCAGCTAATCGAGCAACTTCTGGGGCGACCATGTCCTCCCGCTCTGCCAAATCGAGTTCCAGTACGCGTAGTCGTTGTTTTACAGAGACCATTTCTTCATTTCTTGCTGCCAATTCATTCCAAGCAACGAGCACCTCTTCAACAAGCTGTTCAACAGGGTATCCTTTGAGCATACCTTCGAGAGCAGCTCGTTCATCCCCTGAAGTTTCACCAATTCGGTTAATGCCGCTGGTTCCGGAAGAGTCTATCGTCATACAGGCGGCTATCGCCGCCCAACCACACTTGAACTTTCGCCATCAAACAGCGGGATATACAGCGTATTGTCTACCCTTTGCAGAACTTCGGCAATCAGTTGATTGCTGTAAACATATCATCCGGCATTTCACCAGCGAGTTGTAAAGCACCGGTCGCTACAGCGTTGATTGGGTCATCGACACACCAAACATTGACATCACCGATATCAGATATTTCATCCGCCATGCGAGCGGCGATACCGTCGATGAGTGAACCGCCACCTGAGAGGATGATGTTGTTTCGTAGAACCGGCTGGTATTCAGGATCGGCCCCAGCTACAATTCTCTTGATAGCATTTCCAATCTTTGGAATAATCATTTCACAAGCCTT
>JASLVU010000115.1 GCA_030741225.1 Candidatus Poseidoniaceae archaeon
ATTTCTCCTGTAAAGATTCCAAGAATGTATCAACTTCAGCAGCAAGTTCAATTCTGCAAGCTTCTTTGTCAAGGCATTTGTCTTTCGAGACAAACCAATCAGGCATCAAGAACCATGAATCAATACCGAGAATCTCTGAAATCTCATCTACATAACCTTGCAGAACCTGATAATGCTGAGATTTTCGGCGCCTGTGCCAACCCATTGAAGGCGGCGGGGAAACAGACAAATCTGCAATTCCATCAATCAAACCGTCCGTTAAGTCGTTGTTCAAAAGTACGAGATCAGGGGTAGCCCCATCGATAACCAAGACATCTTTTCCTTCAAGATTCTTCGATTCTACATGATCTATTTTCAACGGTCCTGAAAGACCCATTAGGTGTCCAATACCTTCGAATTCTAATGAGCCAACCGTGCATTTGAATCCTCCCAAGAGAAGGAGTTCTTTCAAGGCGGAAATGTTTTCGATGTATCCTTTGTTACGGGTGTGAGATTCAGGATAGAGATGAACCCAAGAACAATTACTGTACTCGCGATGAATGTGCTTGGAAAGTAATTCCGCTAGGGCTGGCTTATCATCATTTGAGACATTGTTGAAACCTGCTGGAAAGTGGTTCGCATCGACCACTCCAATTTTCCAACCTGCGTCTCGTATGTCGACACTGCCATAAATTGGAATAGGAACTTGTTGACGTTTTTGGTTCATCCAATCGGTAATTTCTTGACGCTTGCTTTCAAGCATCTCAGTCAAGTCATGAACCAATGTCATTGCATCACCGAGGATAGCAAATCAGCAGTTGACTTTGAAGGTTTGTCTATACCTTCTCCGTGAATGTGTATTGCTTCAAATAATCCCAAACCCAGTGCAATTTCGGGTTGATTTTTCAGTGCACCAGCAAGCAGTGGGTAACGCTGAATAATTGCATCAGATGAAGGAAGGAATTCATCGAGTAATGTTTCAATGAGTTGAGGCGATGTTGCCCTACCTGCGGGTAACTTTGGCCGAGAAACGATGTTGCGAGGAAGGGAGGTTTTAGCTGCAGCTGCTCGAAGTGCAGCCTTTTCTTCGCCATCTAGAGGCAATCTCCAATCCATCGGCAAACGATGGCTTTCTTGACGATGTGTTTGAGAAAGGAAAGGCACACGTACTTCAAGGGAATGAGCCATTGAATGCCTATCGACCAAACGAAGTTGAAAATTAGATAATTGCCCATGCTCAAGTTCGAATTGAAGGAAATTTTGTAATGAATCCGTATGACTGTGCCCGGTATGGTTTGGATGATACCATTTATCACCTACTGGGAGATTTTTCTTTTCCATTTCGCGAGCGAAAGGATGAGACATCGCTGCAAGGCGGGCATTAACGAGTTCTGCATGCTGAGAAAGATTTCTGTAACGCGGGTATCCAGCGTGCAGTTCATCTGCACCTTGGCCACACAAGCCAACCTTCACATGCTCAGACATTTTTTGGAACAATGGTTGGAAAAAAAGCACAGTTACATCGAGGTCTTCTCCATGCCAAGATAATTCTGGAAGGGTTTTCTCAAAAGCATCCTGCTCCAAGATATGTTGGTGATGTTCAAGGTCGAATGTCGATGCCACTTGCTCAGCTGCAATCCAATCCGGATTTTCCTCACTTTCAGCAACAGTCCAACAAGCAGGAACAGGTTGTTGTGCCCTTTCAGCAGCCTCATGTGCTACGGCGGCAACCAAAGAAGAATCAAGTCCACCTGAAAGAACAATACCAACCGGGACATCGGACATCAAACGTTCAGAAACACCTTCAACAAAACTTTCGAGCAGAGAAGCAGCATTCGCATCTGGATTCCAAGAGGCGGTAGGCGAGACTGTTTGTCGTTCAATGTTTGAAGAATCCTTCAAAAAAGCTTGACCATTCTCGTCAACGCTCCATACCTCGACCGTTCCAGGTCGAATCTGTGTTACATCTTCCAGAAGAGTGGTCCCATCCAATGGATATTCCCAAGCGATTCGAGCCACAAGAGCGGATTCATCGAGTACAGGTATGAAAGATTCATGGCCGCGAAAGGCTTTGAACTCGCTAGCAAACAACAGTGACCCGTCAACAAGAGTACGAACGAGTGGTTTGATTCCGAGTGGGTCACGAGCAAGAATGAGTTGGCGTTCATCGCTGTCCCACAAGGCAAACGCATACATCCCGTTCAAATGCTTAATCCATTCCGAATGTTGTCGGGCTGAAAGTTGACCGTTTACCTTGGCTTTGGCGGAATGAAAAAGGGACAAAAGAACTTCAGAATCACCTTTCGTCGTCCAAGGATACATTGGTTTTGCATTTCGAAGTTGACGAAAATTGTAGATTTCTCCGTTTACAATGAGAACCTCATTGTGAGGACCGAACAACGGTTGCGCGCTTCCCTCAATGTCAAGGATTGCAAGCCGAGTGTGGCCCAGTGAAATGTGTGAGTCACTCCAAACATCGTTTCCATCCGGACCACGATGAGAAAGCAAGGAATTCATCCTGTGCACTATGGATGGGTCTGGATGGCCCAACATTCCTCCAATGCCACACATAAGATGACCTGCAACAGGTCCCTATTCAATGGTTGCACGGTCTCAAAGACCCCATAGAGGGTAGCGAACCATAGAAATGGCCAAGAAAATAATGCTTAGAGAAAACACAACAAAGTAAGCAATTTGCGGCGGTTCGGAACCTTTCGTCTCTTCAGCCATACTCTTCACTCAACATCCCCAGCAATATCCATCATTTCAATATATGGAATCATCTTGTTCAAACATCCAAATTACATCAGAAGGAGAAAAGGTTCAAGCAACAAAATCATGCCGAGAGGAATCAGTACCATGGTAGCATTGTCGTCGATGTACCGAAGGCGTGGCCACTCCGATAAAACACAAAGTGGGGCAAACAAAAATGCTAACCAAAAAGGAGTATTTACGAAGTACCAACAGCCAATCCAAATGAAAAACAAAAAGATTGTTGATGAAAGGACCACATTGCGAGTATTCAAACCAAGACGACGCATTTCTCCAAGGAATGGATCACCAAGTGACAACGAAAGGATGAGTGGCCAAATGTATTCCTCAGTTGGAGCCATTACGAAGACTAGACCAATGCCAAAAGCACCCCATCCAAGAGCCGAAATTTGCTTTGATTCGTATTCACGTTGGCCGTAGATTGTAAGTCCAAATTTTAATCGGGTTAATTCAGCAGCAATCAATAAAAAGACGACGACGGATACAAATTGCGGTAGAGTCAAATTGAGTTTCTCTGAAAGAGTCTCCCCCCACTCAAAATAAATAAACGGTAAAAACGACATCCCAATGTGTATACTGCGTCTAAAAATGTGGCCACCCATGCCCCCTACAGAGAGTTCAACTGGGTTGGTCAATTCGACTTGTTCACTCATCCTTTAACACACCTATAAGATGCAACGCTTCATCCAAATGAATTGAACCCTTCGCCAAATCGAGGAGTAAATCATCGAGTTTTGGAGATTCTAAAATTTTCCGTTCATGATGAGCAAGCAGACGTTCTCTCCACCTAGCACGAGTGGAACGACCCGATGAGGAAAGATTGAGCAAAACATTAGCAGCCTCTTGAATTCCATCACCGTGCAATGCTGAAGTAAGCATGACTGGAGGAGATGTTCCAATTCCGAGTTCAAACGATTCCCTTATCTCATCTGAATGTAGTTCAGCACCAGGTAAGTCGGATTTGTTCACCAAAACTGCATCGGCTAATTCGAGCAAGCCAGCTTTTTCTGCTTGAATTCCATCTCCACGCGCAGGACCCTCAACAACCACAATACGGTCGGCAAGTGCGGCACATCGCACCTCAGATTGTCCAGCACCTACTGTTTCGATAACAACTCGTTCCCACCCCAAACTGAGTAAAATTTTGGTCATGTCTTCAACAATTACTGGAACGCTACCAGAGGCTTTACGAGTTGCAACGGAGCGCAAATAAATCTGTTGTTTGAGTTTTTCATCATCAACCACAGTCATCCGAACTCGGTCTCCAAGAAGAGCACCTCCAGTTCGAGGAGATGAAGGATCTACTGCAAGTACTGCAATTCGAAGACCCTGCGATGCCCATTCAGTAAGAAGACCGTCCAAAAGGCATGATTTCCCGACACCAGGTGCACCGGTTAGAGCAAGTGTTTGCCATGTATCGGCTTGCGACTGAGGCACTGGACCGAGTACCGAAAGTGCCTGCTGAATGGTAATCGAACGATTCTCAATCGCAGTTAATGTTCGTGCTAAAGAGCGCCGACTTCCGGCCATTGCTTCTTCTAAATCACGAGTCATAAAAACACCTCACGCTGAGGAGTTCCAATGCCAAGTACTGTCTTGACCAACACCGGAATTATCAGTTTGCGCAGCCTGTTCAATGAATTCTAGAATCTCTGAAGTTGGAGTACCTGGTCCAAAAATAGCTCGAATTCCACAAGCGTACAGGTCGCTACGATCGTCTTCGGGAATGATTCCACCTCCAAACACAATCACATCATTCAAGCCCTGTTCTTTCAACAAATCACACACTTTAGGAAACAAATGTTGGTGTGCTCCTGAAAGAGATGAAAGGCCAAGAAAACGAGCATCCTCATCCCGAACTGTGTCGACAATCTGCTGAGCACTCCTACGTAATCCAGTGTAAATGACTTCATTACCTGCATCACGTAAGGCACGAGCGACGACTTTCGCACCCCGGTCATGGCCGTCCAAACCTGGTTTGGCTACAACAATGCGCCATGGTTCGCTCATGGTTCTTGCAGAGAGAGCCTACCTATCAACACACCCCTCCTAAACTAGGCATAAATTCAATTGTTCATGATTCGACCTCGTTGCAATTACAGCATTCAAGGAACGACCTATGACCACTCATCCCAAAGGCAACCCATAAAGGCGGCTTTTTGATAGAGGTGTTGGGTAAGCCTATGGCATCGACTGAAGAAAGACTCCAAGATTTACGAAATAGAAAATCTCGTAGTGAAATTGGCGGCGGTCAAGAACGAATTGATAGGCAACACAAAAAAGGTAAAATGACGGCAAGAGAACGAATTGAAATCTTGCTCGATGAAGGTACTTTCCAAGAGATTGATGCTTTAGTTGAGCACCGATGTCGAGACTTTGGAATGGACAATGACATCATTCCTGGAGACGGGGTTGTAACCGGCCATGGCTCAATTAACGGCAGACAAGTGTTCACTTTTGCTCAAGACTTCACCGCGTACGGCGGCTCATTGGGAGAAATGCATGGACTGAAAATCTGCAAGGTTCTCGACATGGCACTCAAAACCGGAAGACCTGTCATCGGATTGAACGATTCTGGCGGCGCACGCATCCAAGAAGGAGTTGCATCTCTTGGAAGTTATGCTGAAATTTTCTTCCGTAATGTTCGTGCATCCGGCGTGGTTCCGCAAATATCCGTCATCATGGGCCCGTGTGCAGGTGGTGCTGTATACTCTCCTGCAATTACAGACTTCATTATCATGGTTGAGGAATCCTCATACATGTTTATCACTGGTCCAGAAGTCATCAAGACCGTTACGAATGAAGAAGTGAGTTTTGAAGACTTAGGAGGTGCGTCGACTCATGGTACGAAATCTGGCGTATCTCACTTTACAGTCCCTGACGATGATGCTGCCATACAAATGGCTCGGGACTTGTGTGACCTACTTCCACAAAACAATCTTGAACGCCCTCCAAGTAAGAAAACCAATGACCCAATTGACCGTTCTTGCGATGCTTTAGACTCAATCATGCCCGACCAGGCGACCAAAGCGTACGATGTTGTTGACGTTATTACCGAAATACTCGATGATGGAG
>JASLVU010000116.1 GCA_030741225.1 Candidatus Poseidoniaceae archaeon
TGTTGCAATTTGTACTGCATGTACGAATTAAGGAAAAATCTGTTTTCCCCTTGGCATCGTTTACAACTATCCGTTGGGCTTTTTGTGGCCAAATTATACGAGCAACTCAACCAATTTTACAACATTTTGTACCTTCTTTTGTATCCAACCTCTACTATCGTATTTGTGGAGCCAAAATTGGAAAACAGACCCAAATAAACACACATAGATTGAACGATCCATGCTTGATTCGTATCGATGATGGATGCGTAGTAGGCGGAGGAGCAACATTCAACGGACATCTGGTTGAAAAAGGCGAGATTGTCTTTGCACCAATCCACATGAAGGCAGGTTCCCTTGTTGGTGCTGGAGCAACTGTTCAACCTGGTGTAACAATTGGAGAAAATGCTGTTATTGCAAGTCATGGATTGATACCCAAGTACAGAACTATACCACAAAACGAGGTTTGGGGTGGACTCCCAGCACGTATAATCCAATCGTCTTCTGAACGGCGTGAAATGAATTCATAGAATTATCGAATTCTCAACCACATTGAACAGCAACCTATTCAAACGGATTACTCCACCTTGATACATACGCGTAGCGTATATCGAGTGTGATTTCATGGGTGTCGAACAATCTGCATACCGCCAACCAGTAACTCCTCAAGGTTTGAAAGGCATCGAAAAGGGTACCTTGACTTGGCTTGATGACGATATGTACAACAATCTTAATACCGGTGTTTTGGAACAATATTTAGAAGAGAAAAATCTTGATGAATCGTTCGAGGTATCTCACTGGAGTACACCTAAAGTCATGTACGGAATAGCCATTGGTGCGATTTTTTCCGGCGTCACCGCATACATTGGACTCAAACTTGGACTTGCTATTTCTGCTGCTTGGTACATTGCCTATCTACTCGGCATGGCGCTCAAATGGTCGCCCTCAGAAGTTAACATTGCTACATCTGCAACAACAGGTGCTACTCATGCATCGACTGGATTCATTTTCACTTTTCCCGCAATATTTTTGCTTGCATCTGACCCTCGATATTTCTTAGCCGATGGCCCGCTCATCAGTAATGCAGACACATTCAATCTTGCATTCGTAGGTATTGTGGCAAGTATGTTTGCTGGTTTCCTTGGAATCATGTACTTCATCATATTCCGTAGAGTTTGGCTTGTCGAAGACCCCCTACCACTGCCCGGTTTTGAGGCTACGCTGAAGATGCTTGACATTGCTTCTGACGTCAACACTGGGGCAGTTGAGCACGCCCGAGCATCACTCAAGACGATTGGATGGTGGACTACCATCACAATGGGAGCACTGTTCCTGATTGAATATCCGTTGGTGTGGTTGGACGGTAAAAAATGGGCACTCATCGATTTCCTTGCTGAAAAGGGACACATTGGAGAATACGGTCTTGCAACTTTTTATTCAAAAGGTAAAATCCACCAGCCCAGTGGAATCGATGAAGTTACTGGAGAATCCCTCAACTACACACATTGGTCTGAAGGAACTGCATGGAATCCTTTCGCCTACACCTACATCGGCGTTGCGTTAACCCCATCGATGTTTGCCATCGGCTGGTTTATGAAAACTCGAGTTGCATTCTTGGTGAATCTTGGAACTCTTGTTGGATGGTTCTTCCTCGTTCCAGCAGTCGTTTACTTCAACTTCCCAATATACGATGCTACGCTCCAATCCAGCATTCCGATTCAAGAATATGCGAAAGGCGGCTCCGCATCTCTACAAATGATAGCCTTCTCAAAATCCGTTCGAACCATTGCTATTGGTTCAATCGTAGGTGGTGGAATGTTCGGTCTTGCCAAGATGTGGAAAACTTTCGTAAACATCTTTGCAGACATTGGCTCTGCTTTCAAAGGCGAGGGGAGCCAAGAATACATGGAAGGTAAGGGTTGGTATGAGTGGCCGCTCAAACATATTCCAATTTTCATGCTTATTACCTTCGTATCTATGATTTTAATTTTCACTGTTGGAGGTTTTTCTGTCCTAGCATCTCTCGTCTTTGCTACCGTGCTGATTCTTACAACATTCCTTCTTGGTGCGATTGCAGTCCGAGTTATGGGAGAAACTGGAATTGAACCGGTATCAGGTACCTCTTTCATCGTCCTTCTCATGCTTCTCGGTGTTTTCCTCAATGCACAGGACCTTCTTCAACTTGATACCCAAGATGCAGTTCTTTTGGGTCTAGTTGGAACGACGGTCTTCGGTTCTGCTATTTCGATGTCGGGTACCGTTATTGGAGATTACAAGAACAGCCTTTACATTGGTAACCGCCCTTACCACATTTCAAAAGGTAACATCATGGGAGTTATTCCAGGAGCAATTATTGGCGCAGGTGTCGCAATTTTCCTCTCGAAACAGCTTGCAGACG
Source organism: Candidatus Poseidoniaceae archaeon (assembly GCA_030741225.1). Classification (GTDB taxonomy): domain Archaea; phylum Thermoplasmatota; class Poseidoniia; order Poseidoniales; family Poseidoniaceae; genus MGIIa-L1. The sequence goes on from JASLVU010000116.1 coordinate 2,378, forward strand.
GAACCATCGATCTCATGGCACCACAAGCAAATGCGTTTGCTACATTTTCAGTAATTTTTGCTGAAAGGGAAGGTGATTTGATTCTCCTCGGACTTGGTTTCTTACTTGGTATGTTTGTCGAGTGGGGAACCGGCATGGGCACCTCATTCGGACTTGGAATGTATCTTGACGTGCCTCACACACTACCAATGTTGATTGGAGGTTATTCCCGTGATAAGTGGGAAGAAAAGCGACTCAAGCCTAAGATTGACGCAATTAAAGCAAAAGATGGTGCAACCGCTGCGGAAAAGCAACGTGCTCTGATATTACTAAGCACATTTATGGTTGCAGCAGGATTGCTCACTGGTGAAGCATTCTTTGGCACTGAATCGAGTATTTTGTCGTTCATTGATTCACTCTGGAATCCAACATCGAGTAATCCAGAAGGTATCTTCTTCGGCATCAATGATTTCGCAAATTCCACTGCATGGTACATTGGGCGAATGGCCGGATTCATCGGCCTCAACGTTGCAATTGGCGGTGGAATTTTCTTACTTTTCAAGCGAGCTGGAGTTATTGGCGGTGACGGCGGAGAAAGTGCCGATGCTATTCTTGAGAACTGAGTGTGAATGAGATGAGCAATTCCCCCAATACCCCGTTTTGGGTTTGGGGTTTACTGGTTGCTGCTGTCTGTGGTGTTTCAAGTGCTGGAGCACTGTTCCAGCATGTCGATTCTGTTCCACCTCTGTTGAGAGCATCTTGGAGACTGCAACTCACATCAGTCGTTTTAGCGCCCTTTTTTGTCTATCAGTGGATTCAACAAGAAACGGAAATTCGTCAAAAGATGTTTGAAAGGAATACTGTATTGATCCTGCTCGGGAGCGGTCTTGCCCTCGCCTTGCATTTCGGATCATGGGTAGCGAGTCTTGATTCTACATCATTGACTCATTCACTTCTTTTTGTCACAGCCCATCCAATCATCATCATCGTAGGTATGGCGATTTTATCACTCTTCGTTATTGGATTTCGAAGTCCAACACGATTGGAAATTCTTGGCGCATGCATTGGCTTCTTTGGGGCTGCCATCACACTTCTTGACCAAGGTTCTCAGCAAGGAGACCACACCGTAACGTTATGGGGCGACACACTGGCATTTATGGGCGCTGTGTTTGTCGTCGGATATCTTGTTAGCGGGCGAATATTGAGGAAATGGATGCCTATTTTCCTCTATGCATTCCCAGTTACACTTATCGGAGCACTGCTATTAATTCCTGCATCTTATGCAGTGGAAGATGATTTTTCCGCCTTTGGTGTCTTTGGCTGGACTTCACTGGATTATTTTCCATGGTTCCTTGCTCTTGCATTAATTGCAGGACTTCTAGGGCATACTGGACTCAATACATGTCTGCGATACATATCTCCTCTGGTAATTTCAACCAGCGTGACTCTCGAACCAATTCTTGGGTCTTTCATCGGTTGGGCATTTTTTGGCAGTGGAGTTCCAGGGAAATGGACATGGGTTGGTGGCCCGATTTTGGTCATTGGAGTCATGTTGGTAATCTACGGAGGATTCAAGGCTGAGCATGCGAACCCTCAAACAGATTCGCCAACCCCACTGAGTTGAGGGGAAGTTATGTCGGATGAATTTGAGGGCGGCTGGATTTTACTCACAAACGATGACGGAATAGAAGCTCCTGGGTTTCGACTCTTGGTTCAAGCATTGAACACTGCTGGACATCAAATTGTGGCGTTTGCCCCGCATGCAAATAATTCTGCAGCAGGAATGCGAATTAATCTCGGCACACCGATGGAACTGCGAGAACGAAAAGATTTGGTCGAATCATGGGGACTTGATGAAAAAGTGAATGCAAAATTGTTCGAACTCGAAGGTACACCTTGTGATACAATGATAGTTGCCTTGGATGGAGGACTAGAGCATGCTGTCCCCGGCATTCGTCCACGATTGGTGGTATCTGGGGTGAATTTAGGCCCGAACATGTCTCAGGATTCGTATCATAGTGGCACAATGGGTGCTGCCCGTGAAGCTGGATTATACGGAATGCCAGCAATAGCATCGTCATACACATCCTTTGACGAAGATGGAATGGAAGTCGCCATACAAGCTACCGTTGAGTTGGTTGAACTTGCCTTGTCAGTATTACCGAATGAACCGATGAATTTACGTCGCCCGAGTGTTGATTTATCGGAACCGCATGTTTCTCGATGGCCCGTGATACCTCAAATTCCTGCTTGGAATGAAAACCCGAAATCAGCATTGCGTACTGCATTTATTCAAGGAGAAATGATGCTCAACCTCAATGTACCCCCCGGATGGAATGGGAAAGCGTCAACGACACGACTTGGGATGAGATGGTACCGTGATGCAATTACCTTCAACTCGACTGAGAACGATGAAACCGCTACGTTTACCATTGGTGCGGCGTCAATCGATCACACACCTGTTCTGCAAAGCGATTGTGACACAGTTGGCCAAGGAAAAGCAAGTGTTACTTGCCTTCCAGTATGGCCTCAAACACATCCACTGGCATTGGATGACCAATTACTGACATGGGCTCTTGAGGCCAGTGAAGGGGGATACCCTGCATGGTTGTACAATTAATGAAGACGAAGTTCAACGCCTTCATCCAATAAAAAGTGGCAAATGCCAATCGCCATATGACCTTGCAACCACTCGTCACCTAAGGAACGGTGAATGATTCCAGTTAAGGGTAGAGCTTCAGGGAGAGGCTTATCGTCACTCAAAATAAATCCAATATCAATACCCGATATTGTGAATGCACCGTGTTCACCATCAAAATGGGATGATGGATGACTTTGAAGTGATATTTTGGCATTATCAGACCAAAGTCGTGGACTGTTTGCATCAAGACACACGACTTGAGATTCGTGCCATTCCTCGAGTGTGTGCAACAAGTTACCTCCACCATCAAAAATACCTGCAGAACGTTCAATCCAATGCCCTTGTGCAGGAATTGGTTGCCTGAGAACTTTCGCAATTTGACCAGCCACTGCCCGCTCTTCAGCATGGACGCCTTTCAAAAGTGAACCTACAAATTTTATTCTACGCGATGGACCGGGACCTCCATGAAGATGTAGAACCACTTCTGTATCGTGCCTCAAACCGTGACTTGTAAGTAAACTTGCCATCAAAGCACGAACAAGTACATCCATTCTTCCTGCTCCCCCAGCCATGTCGTTAAGTGGTAGTTTTCCTTGTGACATAGCTCTGTTTCCAATAAGAGCAAATCGTCGCATACAATCACCTAGTCACCGCGTTCAACAAAGGTTCGAATCGCTTCACACATTTGTTTTTGATTTTCCAAAACGAAGTGGCTTCCAAATTCGTCGACAAGATAGCCACGAGGTTTGTCCTTTTGTCCAAGGTCTTCAAGACGATTCGCTACAACC
>JASLVU010000117.1 GCA_030741225.1 Candidatus Poseidoniaceae archaeon
CTCCTTTGGATGAAATTAGTAAGTTAGCAGACGAATATGATTCGATGGTTTATGTTGATGATTGTCACGGTGAGGGAGTATTAGGTGAGAAAGGTGCAGGAATAGTCGATCATTTTAATTTACAAGGAAAAGTTGACTTTGAAACGGGTTCTTTCTCAAAGGCGCTCGGAGTACAAGGCGGTATCCTCGCTGGAACTGAGATGACTCGAAACCACGCACTGAACCATTCCCGCTCATGGCTACTCTCTGGCTCACAACCTCCGGGCGTTGCTGCAGCTCAAAAAGCAGCCATTGAAGTCTTAATGGATGAACCTGAGCACCACCAAAAATTATGGGAAAATACGAATTACTTTCGCAAAGAATTACAAAGCCTTGGATTTGATACTGGCAATTCAGTTACCCCAATAATTCCAGTCATGTGTGGCGATTCAAGCGTTGCTAAAGCGATGACAAAAGCCCTCGGAGACGAAGGTGTAATGGCTGGGGCAATCGTTTTTCCAATGGTGGCTCGAGATAAGGCACGTATTCGAACACAAATGTCAGCAGGATTATCGCGTGAAGATCTTGACGAAGTACTCCGATTGTTTGAGAAAGTAGGCCCGGCATTGGACTTGATATGATCACTCTTCTTCCAAAGCATCGACAACTGAAAGAAGTTCTTCATCTCCGTCAGCAATATTCTCCGCATCGTTGGCTGGGTCTTTGAAATCCATCTCCATACCTTCAAACGGATTTTTATCGTCTTCAAGCAAACAAAGCAATCTCCATCTTGGAGCCCATGACAGATGAACATACATTGGACCAGGTAAAAGCAACAGTAACCAAATTAGACTCGAAGGCAAATTCATCATGTCGGTCATGGAAATGGTCAGCAATCCCAACCCAACAAACGGCATAGGATAGAGAATATAACGCGGTGGAGTGGCTGGAAATCGTTTTGAGATACTCACGATAATAAGTGACATCATCCCCAACAATAAACAAGCAATCATGATGAGAGCAGAGTGAAAAATCCAGTTGGTAAGCCAACTGTCTGATGCTTGAGCAAATCGATAAGGGAGCAACAAAGCCAGCGATATCAGCAACCCATAAAATGCTGAAATATTGGCTGGATGAGAAAGCCATAGTGGCAATTGAGTGAACCGACGCGAGAGTGACGTTCCGAGCAATGTCTCACGCTCTTTTGAGCCAAGAACATCCAATCGCCCCTGCCAACGCGGTGAAGTTTCCACAACCTACCGAAGGACTAGAGGTTTTCAATGTAAAGGGCGATAAATTACAAAAAAGAGGGGTTTAATCCCTTCGTAACATTCCCAAAAGGCCATCCGATTCAATTTCTATGGCATCTTCATCCTCAAACCATGAGCGTTCCAACAACCCCGTGTCCATTTTTTCTCGTTGACGCGCCTGCTCAATGGTATCTTCTTCTCCGTTTACAGCATCACGAAGTGCAATTGCCTGATTAATCAAAGTCACATGCCGCTTCAACGCAGGATGACTTGGTTGACGCTCGCTGAAATGTCCAAGAGGAGCGTAAGTATCATCGTCGCGTAAAAGAAGTGAACCGCCCACCAACTCATCCTCTGCCAAACGTACTCTACCTTCGCCAATATCTCCCCATGTACGGTCAGAAAAACGAACCATAACAACTGCATGACCAAGTTCTGCATCACTCATAAATGGATGGTTGATGTTTACTGCTAAAGGTACATGGAGCATAGGCGAGTTGCGATAAATAAGGAACGCTCCTACGGCCATAATCACAACGATGAGCAGGAAAAAGAATGCTGAATTGAAGAGTGATTTTAGCATCAAAAAGAGGCCAAGAATCACCAATTCGTATACACTAACAACAACGCAAAACCGAACGATGAACGGTCGCGCCAACTCGAGAGAAATAAATGGCCGCATTTCTACGGACAATTCCGCTTGTCGCTCGACCATAGTACACCATTGCCCAGTGCTCCTTCAACTTCACGGTCACTAGAAATCGTATCTTGAATGCTGCTGGGTTTGTGGAGTGGCTCTGATAATCACGCTTCTCATTCGATTCTCGCCGCACCTTTCAAGAAGTGTTTCGTAAGCATCACCCCGAAGGGGTGAACTGGGATGGTGGAATTACCGCAGGGAGATGTCATCGAAGTTCGTCGAGGTGGGCCCGATTCCTTACGAATGCTCTCGAGCGACATGAGTCGATTATCGACCACAGGTTACATTCGAATCGAACGTCGACCGAAGGAAAAAATGCCACGTATAGGACATGTTCTGTTCAGGGAAGGTAAACCGATGCTGGCTTTGCACGAAGTTAATGCGATCACAATGGGTCTTGAAGCGTTATTGGATATCGAAAGCGATGGAATTCTATCTGACGCATTGCTTGCCATTCATGAAACCCCACTTGCCGAAGCAGACCGAATTCTTGCACTTTATCCAGATGCCTACTTACAGATTGAAGATGCCTCTTCCAAGACAGAAGAAGTGCACCAGTGGTGGTCAAATTCTCGTCTTCGAAAGAGTACATGGCGGCGAGATGAACGTTTACCAGAGATAGAAAATGTTGTTGAAGCCCCTGAAATTATTCGCTTACGCAGTAAAGCCATGCTTAACCGACACGAAGGTTTTGAGAAAATGCTCCGGCCCGGAGACGCATATCTTCTCGATTCAACTGACCCCTCGGGAGTGTTCAATTTGGCCGGCCATTTAGCCGTTCATGGCCGGCCCCTTCTGGTTTTAGCCCGTCATGAAATCGAGGCTTTGAATGTCCGACATAACATTCCAATAGCCAGCAGCACATGGCTATCTGAAAGTGGAGATGCTCGTTCCATCGGACCGAATCTTGATGATATCCGTCAAAAAATTGATGCTTTCCTTTGGGGGAATCTTCGAGCAGTCGTCGTTATTGAAGGTATTGAATACCTGTCAAGTATCCATGGAGATGAACGTATAGTCAATTTCCTGCGAGATATTGTTGATGGAGTACGTCTTGAAGACCATCTACTTATGGTGACTGTCGACTATAACGCCTTTTCTCTAACAACTCGTCAGCATCTCTCAAGATACATGAGTGAACTTGAACACTCAACACTTGAAAACTGGAATCTTGAACCTGAAATGTTACTTGACCATCCACTTTGCGCACCTGCAAGTGAAGAAGAAAGGAAATGGATAGAGCAACAATTGGAGCAAGCAATCTCCTCTACCCACGGAGGTATGAACTCACCTCAGTCAACGGTCTTTGGTTCGATGATTGGTGGTAGTGAACACCCAGATTCTGATGAAATCAATGATGCTAAAGAATCGTTGGAAAATGTCGCCCGCGAGTGGGAGAATGACGCTCTCGATAGCCCAGTGAAGGAAATATCTGTGCAAGAACAACCACATGAACTGCCAAGAGATGAAGTCATTGACCACGGGACACAATCGTACGAACCAATCACAATCCCAACTCATTCTCAATCCCAAGAGGATACATATGAGGCACCAGAAGTACTGCACCAAGTGAAAACAAACGAATACCAAAACCCTACTGCATCTTTGGTTACTGCACCTGTGCCCGTACCCCGTACCGCCCAAAGGGTTCGAAGAAAAGTTAGAAAAGCAAGAAAAGTAAGTTCGAAAAACAACTCTTCAATGGTGGATGCAGCGAAAAATGCAACAGTTCCGAAAGAATTTGCAGAACTCGAATCAAACATACATTCCCCTCCAAATGCTATCGCACAATCTTTGGAGAATTTCGCATTAAGGCAAGATGCTGCATTGACGAAATTGTCACTTCAAGCAAGAGCGGATTCTTCAATTCGAGACGCTTCTCGCCAGCAAGTAAACCGGAGAGAACACGTTCTTCCAACCACTCCGATACCTGAACACTCATTATCAGCCATCAGAGGTAAAAAGGCACTTGATACCCCAACTGAACTCACTCCTCTTAATGCTCGCCCTGGCATCACCAAGAACTTCAAGACGCAGAAAATTGCTCGTGAATCTGCATCGCGAAAACAGACCCCACCGTCTATTGAAGATAAATTGTCAATTTGGGAAAAGGAAGATCGAGAGCGCCTCAGAACTCAAATGGAGGCTGAACAATGAGTAAACGGCGCGAAAAACTCGCACTAGCTCTGGAATTAGCCAAACAAAAACTGGCTCATGACGGGACAGCAATTGAACGCATTCCCTCTTCATCATTATCAAATTCTGAGGCACCCAAATCAAAAATGAATCGTTTACTCGGTAAAGACGCTGTCCAAGACACAAGAAAATACGGATTGCTGCAAAGAACTCAAGTTGTTCAAAGGCCAACATTCGAACTGGTAGCAAATTCAATCCTAGGAAAAGAAAGTAAGCGACGACAACCATCAATCGAACTTCAGGCGAATGGCGACTCATTATCCGATATCGCTGCAAGAAGAATACGTTCTCTGCGACAACGCACCTATGATGAAATCGAACAGAATGATGTGAAAAATCAAGGCGAATATGTTGGTATAGAACACAACGGTGAACCGGTCTGGAAATCTGTTCTTGACAGACAGAGAGGACAAAAAACTCAAACCGAGCCAGACATCAAGATAGTTGGAGAGAATTCTGCATTCCATCATTCAGTTCTCGCACCTGTTGAAGGTACATGGCCGCAACGGCTTCGTCCTGAACTTCGTAAATCATTCAAGCAATGGTTCACAGTCTCAGAGAATCTAAGAGCAACACAAGCTGTTGAAGCAATAATTGATGCTCCTGGAGGTGCATTAAATCCGATGCTTATCTTAGGTGCTGAGGAAACCGGACGAACGCACTTACTGCACGCAACTGCCCAAGCAGTACTACGAAGGCAAGAAGGAAATGTGTACCTACTCACTGCTGCTGACTTGATGAATCTCGAAAGACTACCTGAAGGCTGGCAAGACACACTTGTTAACGCTCGAATGCTAGCAATTGATGACTTGCATATGGTGGTAAACCAAACAGAAATCGCGCATGAAATCGGTATGATGATTGACTACGCCCTCAACTTGGGCGTTCATCTGCTTCTCAGTTCGAAAACAGAACCTGAGCAGTGGCCTACATCCCGATTATGGGAAGTGACTCGTCACGCAGCAACGGTCGTTATCCAACGACCCAGTTCAACAAGTATGGTCCTGTACGCTCGCAATTTAGCACAGAAAAGAGGTCTCATAATTGGTGATGGGCAACTCGCTAGCCTCGTACTTCGAGATGAAATTGGCTGGCGTTCGACGAAATCAAACTTTGACTTGGTTGCACTTGCAGTTGAATCCGGTCAAGATATTATCGATGGAGACGATGTGACTGCTCTGTTGTCGAATCAAAACCTCCCTTCGGACAACACGACTATCCTCGAACGTGAAAATGTTGAAGATATTGCTACTCGATTAATTGACTCTGCGGTCGACACCGTGTATAGCGATGAAATTCATGGAGGTATTGAATTGTATTCACCTCTTCCAGAAATTGGTTCGGATGAGTACACTCCACCTGAACTTGATGCTCAAGAACTTTCTAAATCCGCTGATGAGCGTCATGCAGAATACCTACGGATTGCTCTTGAAGACACCGCACCTGCAGCACCTTCTGTTCTCAAGTTACACGAACGTGAAGAACACTTAATCGCTCGCAAGGGTCACATTGAAGAGAGAGATTACAGTTTAGCCGCCGATGTTCTTACTGAACTGGATGAGGCTTTCGACAAACAAATCAATGCATTTGAGAGAGA
>JASLVU010000118.1 GCA_030741225.1 Candidatus Poseidoniaceae archaeon
GACACTTGCTGATCTGCTCAATCTTGGAGGCCTTCACATGCCTTTCCACAGAGCTGAGGCAGGTCACGGCTTACAAGAGTATGTTGTCCTATCGATTTACCTTGGGGCTCTTCACATATTCATCGGCTACATACTCGGACTTGTTAATGTCTACAAAGCACATGGAGCGGCTGCAGCGTACTTTGAGAAAGGTTCGTGGCTTCTCATCCTTATTGGTGGATTCATGCAATGCCGAAACATGGTCTCTGGTTACAATGAATTATTTGAATTCCAAATTTGGACGCTCCTGCTAGTGGTTGGAATTATCAGCCTCATCATTGGCCTTGCTATCTTCGAGAAATTCGGATGGGCAGGAGGCCTCATTATGGGCCCAATCGAAACATTTGGATTGCTTGCAAACACATTGTCTTACTTGCGAATTATGGCAGTAGGCGTAGCAGGTGTGAAAATTGCAGAGGTCTCTATTACCATGGGCTTCGAGCCGATGGTTGATGCATTCACCAGTGGAGGGGCAACAGGAATCCTGGTTGGTCTGCTGTGCCTTGTCCTGTTCCTTTTCATTCAAGTGTTTGCAATCGCATTGGGAATCCTTTCCCCAACGATTCACGCGGCCCGTCTCCACTTTGTGGAATGGATGGGCAAATTCTACGACGGGTCCGGGCGTGCTTTCGCACCGCTTGGTGGCCGCAATCTCCACGTGGAGAATAAATCATAGTCCAACGGACAAAACGAGGTAGTAAATATGAACGTAAATACCCTAAAAACAAGCCTAAGAACATTGATCCTTTTGGCAGCCATCACCATGGTTGCTCAAGGTGTCGCAGCAGCCGAAGATACCGAACTATCACAATCTGATGGTTCAGGATATGCAGCAATCGGAGCTGGAATTGCACTGGGTCTTGCAGCAATTGGTGCAGGACTCTCCCAAGCAGCCATCGGTAGCGCAGCTGTCGGTATGCTAGCTGAAGACGGAAGCAAATTCGGTGTTGCACTAATTTTCACTGCATTGCCAGAATCTATCGTGATTCTCGGTGCTTTGCCTCTCTTCCTTTGAGGAAGAAGGCAACAGGTCTGGGGCAACCCAGTAAGTGAAAAAGAAACCATAGAGGAATACATATGACGTTAGAAACACTCGCAAAGGATATCGCAAAATCAGCGGAGGCAGAAGCCTCGGCTATGGTCAAAGCAGCTAATGAGGAGGCGAAGGCAATTCTTGCCGAAGCAAATTCAAAATCTGATGCCATTCGCTCTGAAGCATCGGCGCGCACTGAACGTGAAGCAAGTCAAATTGCTCGTGAAGTCGTCGCCAGTGCCCGTCAGGCGAACCAAAAAGAAATTCTCATCGCTCGACGCAAAGTTCTCGACGAGACATTGCAATCAGCTAGCAAAGAACTTGCAAGCCCGAAACTCAAGGGAAGAGCAAGTTTGCTCAAGTCATTGATGGCGAAGGCTGACAAAATTGGTGGTGACGATTATTCGATTCGCCCCGTTGAAGTTGATCGTAAGGCGCTCTCAGAATTGTCAGGCAAGCGTAAAGTTGGCGATGCAATCGACGGACTTGGTGGCTTTGTACTCGAATCACCCGATGGTTCTGTGTCCTATGATATGCGATTTGACACACTTCTAGAAACTTCTTGGAGTGCTCATTTAGCAGAGATTAATTCAATACTTTTTGACTGAGGGAGAATGATGGTAATGCTTGGAAACACACCTTATGTTGCTGCCCGTGCAAAATCACGTCGGCAGAAACTTGCAGATCGTGCCAGGCTACGCCAACTCATCAGCCAATCTCCAGAACAACTCACTGTAGCAGTTGGTGAAATCGGTTATCGCTCAGAGATTGACCTCTATGCTGGCCAATTGTCTGGTGGAGATTTGGTTGAAGCCGCTCTTACGCACAACCTTGAGCATGAATTGGAAAAGATGCTGTCGCTGTGCAGCGGTAAAATTCGAGACATTGTCGAGGTTTACACATCAAGATTTGAGTATTACAATGCCAAAGTTGTCTTGCGTTCTGTTGTAAATAATGTCGAACTGGAGAAAGTTGCACATTCAATCCTTCCTGAGTTGAATGACATGAACACTCCATGGTTGAAGATTATCGAGACTGCAGATGACTTGCGTTCCGCAGTCGTTCAAATGCGCCGTAAATCGTTTGGCTCCGATCTCAATGCAGTGGCAGACGACGCTCGTTTGAGCGACTACGAAGACGCTCTAGACCGTCATTACTTCAAAAATGCAATAAAGTCGTTGAATGGCAAAAATCCGGCAAATCGTTTCTTGAAAGAACTCCTTGCCGCAGAAATTGACCATCGAAACTTGATGAATCTCCTAGAAGCGCAGCAAGTAGGCATTTCGTTTGATGAAATCGTTCCTATGCTCATTCATGGTGGCCGCCTTATTCCGACTCGTGCCTTCTCTTCGATTGGCGCTGGCGGTCTGGACGCTGCTATGGATTTACTTCGCGGCTCCAACCGATTTGATTATCCTGCATTTGAGGCAATTCTATCTGAAAGCAAGGAGATGAACAGTCTTGACCCTGTTGTAACTTGGTTCAAGGAACGGGAACATAACATCATGAAACGCATGAGTTATCTCCACCCTGTCTCAGCATTACCAATTATTCACTATGTGGCCATGAAGGTCCAAGAAGTCAATGATTTGCGCTTTATCGTTCGCGGGCGCTTAGCTGGACTTTCTGATGAAGTTATAGAAGCACATATTTTGTGAGGTGAGAAAGAATGGATATCGCAGTAGTAGGCACACCGGAATTCACTCTTGGTTTCCAACTTGCAGGTATTGATTCTCTTTTCAATCCTGAAGACGAAGAGGCGATGGTCTCCGTCTTCAAATCTCTACTCAATTCAAAGAGCGTTGGGATTGTTGTGGTCGACTCCACAATCCTAGCAACGCTGCCGGAGCGTCTTCGTGACCAACTCTCGGCATCCGTCTCTCCGACAGTGCTTGGCATTGGAACGGAGGAAGACACCGCACTGCGTGACACAATACGCAAGGCAATAGGAGTCGATCTATGGAAGTAAGATTCCAAACCATAAGGAGGAAATAAAAATGAGCAATGAAGGAGTAATTTACAGAATATCCGGTCCAGTTGTAACCGCAACCGGCATGAACGCAGCAATGTATGACGTTGTACGTGTCGGCGAAGAAGGTTTGATGGGCGAAGTGATTGAGCTGCACGGAGATAAAGCAGTTATTCAAGTGTATGAAGATACATCTGGAATTCGACCAGGTGAACCTGTGTTGAACACTCAAGAGACACTTTCCGTTTCATTGGGTCCTGGTCTCCTTACTCAAATTTATGACGGTATTCAGCGACCTCTGCCGACTTTGGAAGAGAAGATGGGCGTTTTCATCACCCGTGGTGTTGATGCAGATGCTTTCGATCTTGAAAAAATCTGGACCTTCGAACCACAAGTTGCAGTTGGCGACTCAGTTGTCGGCGGCCAAGTTATTGGCCACGTCCAAGAAACCGAAACAATCGTTCACAAAATCATGGTTCCTCCTACCGCCAGTGGTAAAGTGAAGTCGATTGAATCTGGTGATTTTAACGTCACACAAACTGTTTGCGTTCTTGAAGATGGTACTGAGATGCAAATGATGCAAAAGTGGCCTGTCCGAACCCCTCGTCCATACCAACAGAAGTACGCACCAGATACGCCACTTATTACCGGTATGCGTATTCTTGATTTCCTGTTCCCTCTCGCTAAGGGTGGTGCTGCAGGAATTCCTGGACCATTTGGTTCTGGAAAGACAGTTACCCAACAATCTTTGGCGAAGTACTCCGATGCTCAACTCGTTGTTTACATTGGATGTGGAGAGCGTGGAAACGAAATGACCGAAGTTTTGGACGAATTCCCTCACTTGATTGATCCAAACACAGGCAAGCCTCTGATGAACCGAACGGTCATGATTGCCAATACCTCGAACATGCCAGTGGCAGCTCGTGAAGCGTCTGTATACACTGGAATTACCATTGCAGAATATTTCCGTGACATGGGTTACGATGTTGCTTTGATGGCGGATTCAACCTCTCGCTGGGCAGAAGCAATGCGTGAAATTTCATCCAGACTTGAAGAAATGCCTGGTGAAGAAGGATATCCAGCATACCTTTCTTCTCGAATTGCAGAATTCTACGAACGTGCCGGCCGTGTTGAAACACTCAACGGCGACGATGGGTCAGTTACCGTAATCGGTGCAGTGTCTCCACCTGGTGGTGACATCTCTGAACCGGTGTCTCAAGGAACTCTCCGTATTGTCAAGGTTTTCTGGGGATTGGATGCAGGACTTGCACGACAACGTCACTTCCCAGCGATTAACTGGCTGAATTCGTACTCATTGTATCCGCAAAGTTTGGACCAATGGTTCCGCGATAACATCGCACAAGATTTCCCTGAAATTCGAACCCAAGTCAGCGGTCTGCTGCAGATTGAAGCAGAATTGCAAGAAATTGTTCAACTGGTTGGTTCAGACGCACTGCCTGTCGACCAACAACTGACGCTAGAAGTTGCTCGAATGATTCGTGAATTTTTCTTGCAACAGAACGGTTTCCACGATGTCGATGCATACTGTGACATCCATTTGCAATACCAAATGGCAAAGGCAATCCTTTCGTTCCAAGAGTCTGCAAAGTCTGCAATGGCTAGCGGTGCTCTACTCAATGATGTTGTTAACGTTCCTGCTCGTTCAGACCTTATGCGTGGTCGATTCGAGAAAGGATATATCGACAGCATCGATGAAATGGTCAAGAAGATGACCAGCGAAATCGCCGATACGGTGGAGGATAACTGAGGAGGGGAATATCATGACTGGAAAAGAATACCGAACCATTACTGACGTGAAAGGACCACTGGTCTTTTTGAACAAAACTGAACCTGTTGCTTTTGGTGAAATCGTTACACTACGACTCTCCAATGGGACCATCAAGAACGGACAAGTTCTCGATACATCTGACGATTTGGTTATCGTCCAGGTTTTCGAAGGAACTGCAAAGATAGACCGTGAATCCGGTGTCACCTTCATGGGTGATGTCTTCAAGCTCCCAGTGAGTACCGACCTTGTTGGTCGAATTCTCGATGGTGCAGGACGTCCTCGTGACGGCGGACCAGAAATTGTTGCTGAAGAGAAGGCAGACATTATTGGTGCTGCTATCAATCCTTACAGCCGACAAAGCCCTCACGATTTCATCCAAACAGGTATCTCCGCAATTGATTGCTGTACGACACTCGTGCGTGGACAAAAGTTGCCAATTTTCTCGGCATCCGGTCTACCTCACAACGATATTGCACTTCAGATTGCTCGACAAGCGAAACTCAAGGGTTCTGATGAAGAATTCATTGTTGTGTTCTGCGCTATGGGTATCACTGCAGAAGAGTACAATTTCTTCCGTTCCGATTTGGAAAGAACCGGTGCTCTTGAAAACGCGGTTTTGTTTGTCAACCTCGCTGACGACCCAGCTGTCGAGCGAATTATTACGCCTCGTCTTGCTTTAACTGCTGCTGAATACTTGGCTTTCGAGAAAGATTACCACGTTCTGGTTATCTATACGGACATGACCAACTATTGTGACGCTCTGCGACAGATTGGTGCAGCTCGTGAAGAAGTACCTGGTCGACGTGGTTACCCAGGTTACATG
>JASLVU010000119.1 GCA_030741225.1 Candidatus Poseidoniaceae archaeon
AAAGCCAAATAACTGAAAAAATACTGCCTAAAACAGCAAGTCCAAGGGTGTACTCTTTCCACCGATGTGGTTCGTCATTCAAGAGTATTCTGTACAAAAGCGGAGAGAAAAGAAGAGTAACGAGAAAAGCGCCATGAATCGGATTTGGAAGATTAATTTCCCCTACCTTTGGCATCACAAATGCCTGCCACAAGCCACCAAGAACAACACCGATTCCTGCTGGAGCAAGGATGTGGCGTAGACCGGTATCCAAATCGAAAAAGCGGCTCACACCTGTTCGTTCATCTTTGAGTGAAATTTCAACTTCACCTTTGGATTCACGCTCATCCATGCATGCCCCACATCGTCGACTTGTTTGAGGGTTCGGTCAAAAATCTCGAACAAGAATCGTTCTCCGATGCCGATATAATCCTCCAATGCTTGGGGCAACCATGTCGAAAGGTGAAATTGTCGCAGGTTGCTTAGCACCTCACCCACCGCACTTGGTCTATGCAGAGAACCCTCCGCAAAATGAACCGGTTGCTGAAGGTGGATGGGAACAATTGCGTTGGGGCTATGAACGACTTCGTGAATCGCTTTCAGGAGTTGACTACGATGCAATCGTTTTGCTATCTCCGCATTGGCAAACCTATGTAGGAACTCATTTTCTTGGCTTACCCACATTCAAAAACCTCTCCGTAGACCCTGTATTCCCTAACCTGTTTCGTTACCACTATGAACTTGATATCGATGTTGAACTATCACAACAAATTCATGACCACGCTGCAGAAGTTGGATTATCAGTAAAAATGATGAAAAACCCTGATTTCCGAGTTGATTATGGCACAATTACCACTGGACATATGTTTAATCCTGAATGGGATAAGCCGCTGGTAGTGATTTCCAGTAATCGTTCAAGGGACTATTACTCCGTAGAGGTCATGCAAGAAATGATGATTGAACTCGGTAAGGCGACACGAGAGGCAATCATTGCAAGCGGCAAAAAAGTTGTAGTTCTCGCTAGCAACTCGCTTTCTCACCGACACTTTACCACCGAATCAGCAATACCTGAAGATATGAGTAAAGAGCATATTACCAGTCATGCCATGCATCTTTGGGACATGAGGATGATTGAATATTTTAGATCTGGACAATCTCAACGCATTCTTGATGAAATGCCTGAATTTACCGAGCAAGCGATTGCTGAAAGTGACGGAGGGGGGCTTTCTTGGCTTCTCTCGACATTAGATATTCCAAATTACCCCGGTATCCTCCATGGGTACGGCACAATTATCGGAACAGGAAATGCCATTGTCGAATGGCCCGAACGACTTCACAAGGAGGCATGAAATGAGTTCAGGTGAATTGGTCGGCTCCTACATTGTACCCGTACATCCTCATACGGTTTTGGCACCCGAACAAAACGAAGGATGGGGTCGACTCCGCAATGCGTACGATGAAGCGGCTCAGAGGATCAAAGACAGTGGTGCAGACCTCATCATCATTTACTCAACGACGTGGACAAGCATAATTGGCCATCAGATTATCGCTGACCCAAATCCTGAATGGGTCATGGTAGACCATGATTTCCATGAGTTGGGCTCAATTCCTTACTCGTTCAACATCGACGAGCATTTTGCTCATGAATGGAACGATGCGAATGAAAAGCGAGGACTAAAAAGCCGAACTGTCGCTTATCACGGCTTTCCAATCGATGTTGGCTCTGTTGTCGCACTGAAATTATTGAACCCAGATAATTCCATTCCTGCAGTCATTGTCTCATCAAATGTCTATGCAAATCGCGCAGAAACAACCGTTCTAGCCAAGGCATGTATGGATGTGGTTAAGAAAACCGGAAGAAAAGCAATCGCTGTAACAGCGATGTCGCTCTCAAACCGCATGTTTACAAAACCAATTGAGCCCAAAGATGACAGGATTCATTCCCTCAAAGACGACGAGTGGAATCGAAAGATTTTGGAATTCCTATCTGAGGGTCGACTCGAGGATGTTGGCCAACTTTCTCGAACTATTCATCGCCAAATACGAGTGAACAAGGTCGTCGCCTTCAAACCGATGTGGTGGCTTTCCGGAATGAACCAGAATCGAAACAATCTCACTGGTGAAGTGTTGGCATACGAAGCATTGCATGGGGCAGGAGGAGCCGTCGTTCACCTTGACCCACAAGCATCAGGTGCTGGTGACAAAGAATACGATGAAGATGACGTAGAAATTTTCACTGGAGAAAGAAATGTGTTGGATTCCATAGAGGAGACTTCGTCACAAAAAGTGGACCAACAAATTCAAGATTCTACCGTTGGGCCAAAACTGTGGGAACCAACTGAAACTGAGGATTCGGTAAATTCAGATGCAGCACCCAAACCAGTGGGAGCCTATCCACATGCCCGCAGGGTTGGTGATCTGCTCTATCTATCAGGAGTTGGCCCACGCCAACCTAGCACAAATGCAATTCCTGGTGGACCAATATGCGATTCCAATGGATCTCCACTCGAATACGATATCAAGGCACAAACACGCGCTGTTGTTGAAAACATCGCTCGAATTCTCGAAGAGGCTGGTTCATCCATGGATAAAGTCGTAGATGTCACGTCTTTCCTCGTTGATATGGATCGAGACTTTGCAGGCTATAATGAGGTGTGGGCTGAGACACTCGGTCATTACGGACCAACTCGCACAACGCTCGCAATCAAAGCTCTTCCAACCCCAATCGCTGTAGAAATGAAAGTGATTGCCAAGATTTGATTTTCCGGTTTCCGGTAAGTTGTATTCTCAAAAAATGCAAGATAATATATCCTGTGTTTACTTGTAGTCATTCATAGGCACCATCGTTGTCGTAAATCGGGGATTTAGTTATGCCGTTTTCGAAAATCGATTCCTTGATTGAAAAAGGCACAGAAACCATCAACACTACACTCAAGCGAAGTGTTGGACTTACTGGTGTAGTAATTATTTCTCTGTCTGCAATGCTACCGGGAATTTTCGTCACACCTACCTTTGCAGCAGAAATTATGGGTGCTGGAATTTGGCTTGCTTTTATTGTGGCAGCGGCGGTGGTGTTACCAGCGGCTATCTCGAAAGCTGAACTGTCCTCCGGTATGCCATCAAGTGGAGGTTCGTATGTCTATCTTGAGCGAACCTACGGCCCATTGATAGGAACAATAAGTGGGCTTGGACTTTGGGCTTCTTTCCTTCTCAAATCCGGCTTTGCACTCATCGGCTTTTCTGCGTATTTCATCGCAGTCACCACATACTTTGACATCGACATGGAAATGATGGTACTCTCCATGAGTGCGTTGGTCTTCATTACCATAATCAATATCCTCGGTGTCAAGAAGGTCAAAGCGATTCAGACTCCTGTACTTTTGATCACCTTGAGCATGCTTGCGATTACATGCGTAGCCGCATTTTTTGTCGATGACTTCGATGGTGGCCGACCGCTTAAGGCGGCGTTCAGCACCGACTTGTGGACTCTTGCTGAGACTTCTGCTTTTGTCTTTGTAGCTTATGCAGGTGTTACAAAAGTGGCAGCGATAGGTGGGGAAGTCAAAGACCCAGAAAAGAATCTGCCAGCAGGAATGTTACTGTCTCTGCTGATTGCAACTGTAATTTATTCCTTGATTGCTTATTTGATGATGGCTGCAATTCCAGGCGAGTGGTGGTTTGGAGAGGATGGAAAGGTTGTCGAAAACCCAATCTTCGTTTTCGCTGAAAATGTTGCAGGTACTGAGTTTGGGATATTTGCGGCTTTTGTTTCGGTTTTAGCAATGATTTCAATGGCTCTTGCAGGTATTCTTGCATCATCTCGGTTCTTGTATGCCATGGGCCAAGACAAACTGCTACCCCCTGCTCTTGAACGGGTGCATAGCAAGTTTGAAACTCCACACTGGCCGATAATCGTTACTGGAATTGCAATGGGATTAGCGATTTTCTTTGTCCCGTTGAAGGATGTTGTGAAACTAGCATCTGGGTTCAAAATTATGATTTTTATTATGATAAACACGTGTGTAATTATTCTTCGTCAGACAAGTGAGAGACATGGTTGGGACCCATCCTACAAGGGTGCACTGTATCCCTTCATGCAGATGTGGGGTATACTCGCAGGTTTGTTCTTAATTTATTTCATCGGCACGAAAGCAGTAGTCGGCGCATCTGCTGCTATAGTTTCGGGCTTGCTAACCTACTATCTCTACGGGCATAAAAATGCGAAGATTGCACAAACCCCGTTCCAAACGATACTTGGAAAAACTGAAGACAAATCCGAATGAAAAATCGGCTCTATGATTTCCTTCAAGAACACTGAACTCAGTGCTCGACCTTGCCAGCAAACAAAAGCAGGTAGTAACCATAACCATTGAATCCATTCATTGGAATTACCCAAAGGCTGAGTTCCCTGCATTCTACTCAACCCTTGTCCAAGAGCCGTCTTCACCAACATTCCAGTACTGGACTTCACTGCTGACATCAACGTACCAGCCACTTGAACCTTGAACCGTGTCAGGAGTTGCTTGCATTACACCTACTTCGGCGGCTTTCTTTGCGAGTGAAGAGCGCAATTCATCTGAAAGAAGGGGAGGGACTATTTTGGTCTCCGCACTTTCATCCAACAATTGATCCTCATCATCATCTTCATCATAGTCATCTTCATAGTCATCATCAAATGCGTCCTCTACCCATTCTTGTTCTTCTCCACGATTCGCTTTACGAACCAAAACAACCAGTGTGACGAGAATTAAGGAAAGGAGGAAAATTCCGAGACCCATTGCGGTATTGGTTGAACCCACTGCACCCCCAAGTAGAACCGATTCGACATCGAAAAAGTTCTGAGAGAGCAATCCATTCCAGAGAATATTACACGACCGATCGTTACCAGCAGTAGAAATGTCCAATTCCCAAGTATCGGTAGTAACGTGAGATGAAGAGCCCGAAGTACAACTTACAGTTGTGTTTTCAGGTTCAACCTCGACGATATTATCGAAAGCGTCAGCCCCTTGAATTCGAAGGAGTACTGTATCGCCTTGGTCTATGTTTAGATTTTCAATTGTACTGATAAGTCGAACAGCAACACCCGGATTAATGGTTAAAGGAATAGAATGTCTAGCCTCGTCTTGAACAAAATCGAGGGTGTATGAACCAGCGGTTTGACCAGTAAAATCCCAATAACCATTTCCAGATGATGACGCTTCAAGGATTCCAAATTCACTTTCTAAAGTAATTTCAACATTTGTGGCGGGAGCTAAGTTTCCATGGGCATCAATCGTTTGAATGAAGAGCTCGTTTGGCACACCTGCGCTTACGATCATACCATCTTCAAAGTCTGTGACTAAACTTCGTGCTTCACCTGCAACGACCGTTAAGCGAACAGTAGCGAAAATTCCGTCAGCATTTGCACGTATCTCATGTC
Source organism: Candidatus Poseidoniaceae archaeon (assembly GCA_030741225.1). Classification (GTDB taxonomy): domain Archaea; phylum Thermoplasmatota; class Poseidoniia; order Poseidoniales; family Poseidoniaceae; genus MGIIa-L1. The sequence continues at coordinate 5,399 of JASLVU010000119.1, forward strand.
CCCCAATCGTTGTAGGAATCCAATACAAATCAGAAAGAAGAATATCCACTGTAGCATCAACGCCGTCGACTGTCCAATTCAGGGCCACTGCATCAAGAGGGTTTGAATAGCCATCATACAATTTCGGGTCAAGATACAATGCAGTATCTGCGGGAAGTACAGCACCCTCACCATTGAGTTGAATGAGAGCCAAGTTCCCTGGGTTAGATTGCATTTGAAAAACAG
>JASLVU010000011.1 GCA_030741225.1 Candidatus Poseidoniaceae archaeon
CACAACTGTCCAGAGCACACATACCATCTTGGTGAAATTGGGATTTTGGATAAAAAAGGGTACGTTGATCTTTCTGAAACGAGTCATCTCAACGCAGGTATGACAAAAATCGTGAATGTGGAAGGCACCCATCGGGAGGTAGATTCACTTGACAACTTGATGCGAGGCGTCGAAAACATCGCTTTAATCAAAATGGATGTCGAAGGTTTTGAGTTGGAAATCATTCAAGGCGCACAAAACATCCTCGAGACCCAATCACCTGCAATCTTCGCTGAATTGGCCACAAAAAAGGAATTCAAATTGTTCAAAAAGGCAATCTCCAAACATGGATACACCACGGATGAGGTGAATTACGCCGCAACACCGACCTACCTGTTCCTAAAAACTCCACTTTCAGTCGGAAGAAAAGCCAAACTGTTTGTGAAAAGATTGGCCAGAGGAATGAAAACGATAGTCAAGAAATGATGAGCAAAACCCGAGAAGCCCGTATGTTATGCGCGCATCAATATATGTCATAACACACGATTCAATCGTTCTGCGAAACAGACTGTTTTGATGCTGAATGGGAAGAGTTCAATGATGCCGGTGGTCGTTCCAAACCTCGGCTAGCACAATGGTTGGGTGCAGTGCAGGCCCCTTAGTAGCCCTGCTCAACGACCTTCGAACAGTTCTTCAAGCCCGCTACGGAAGGCCGCCACAGAACGTCGATGGTCAACCATTTGGGTATGCTGGCGCGCCAACGCACCATAGCGCTCACGATCCTCGTACACGGCCCTCAAGGCTTCGATAACAGCATCAGCATCATGGCCGTCCTCTACCAGAATGCCTCCTTCGCCCAAAGCTTCCTTTTGTGACCCAACATCTGATGTTACGCTTGGCACCCCGAACAAACCTGCTTCACCGATGACTCGCCCCCATGATCCGGTCGTCTCGAAGAGGATGAGGTGGAGGTCGATACCGGCAAAGAAGGTCGCAGCATCAACATGACCAACTACTCGCGCATTTGGATGATGAGCAAGTTCTTGCGGATACGCGCTACCTCCTGCAATGTGAACTTCAGCCTCCGGCCAGCGTTCAAACAACCTTGGCAGAAGGCGTTGATACATCCGTAATCCTTTCTCTGGAGTAACGACCATGATGCCAATCGTGGGTGGTGCCCCGTCGGGGCGTTTTGCCTGCTCGGCTGACCGCAAGGCGTTCACATCTTCCATGCTCCCAAAGCGCCCACCAAAATCGATTGGCAGAGGCACGCTGTGACCTTGTTGAATATCGAAGCGAGAGCGTATGTCGGCGAGCAAACCTTCTCCAGCCGCACACACGAGGGCTGCGCCCTCCATCACGGGCCGAAACCGGTCCTCAAGGCGGAACACTGTGTCGTCCCGAACGAACATGATGTAAGGCATGCCGCGAGCGGTGAACGCTTGTGCAGCTCCGGGCGCCCATTCCAGTTGAGTCAATCCGATGCCACCTGCATATTCCTGCTTGTCTAACCATGAACCGACGCGAGCGGCGAACTGGGGGCTACGACGACCGATATGCCGGTCATGGGCCCACTTTCGACGTCTCTGCTCACCCCTTCGTTCCCGCAAGCCCCAAGCCACCTTCGACCAGAAACCTTCGATGGGGAGGTCTGTGGTGGCGAAGTTCACTTCTGGCTCAAGCAAACCGATTGGTTCACCTCTATCTTGGCTTGCAAAAGCGCTTACCGTCCATGCGGGATGCGTTGGAGCATCCGCAGCGGGTGACATTGGAACGAACGTTGGTGCGGTTTCAAGCGTCGGTCCAGGCGCCGCAATACCGTTCAGTAGGGCCGCCAAAGAGCGCTCTGCGCCACCCCCCGGTGGATCAAGGTCTCGCACTGCGGCGAAGAGGCGACGGGTGCTCATGCCCCTGCTTTCTCTGTGACCTCTTTGAGCGTTGTGGGTTCTTAACAACGGCACCGATGTATTGATGAAGGAGAGTTTCGAGCAGAGGCTGCTGTCTAAGGGGTTGGCCCCTAGAAAGTGGTGATGTTATGACCGACAAGAGTTCCAACGAACAAGATGATTCGGACGAAGATTGGATGAAATATGCCAATGCTGGGTTTGGGCAAACCGATTACTCATTGTGGGACGAAGAGCAGAATGTTGAATCCTCACCAGACGATAGCGATGATTGGGATGATGATTCTCCTGACCAACTGAGCACCCATACTGAAGAAATATCACGCGCTCCTTCTCCTGCAGGCCACAAGCACCTTGTCCGAATAGGCATCTGTGACCATTGTTTAGGACGCCTTGGTGGCAAAAAGCGATTTGAACAGAGTACCGAAGAATCAGGTGCAGAAATTCGCTCAGCAGTTGTTGAACGTGACTCGCACCTCGTAAATGCACGTGAAGAGGAGCCTTTGTGCCCCTTCTGTGAAAATTTGTTTGAAGAATCAGAGTTACTCGCAGATATTATCTTTGATAACATTGCTCCATACGAGTTGTCTCGTTTGCAGCTCGGCGCTCGAATTCCGAAAGACCAAATTCAAGATGAAGAAGATTTGCGAAAGCGATTCGGTGCAGGGGGTTCGGATGCTTTGAAGAGCTCCTTGGTTCAAGCCATAGCACAACATCTCAACAAGAAATTAGAGAACATCAAACTGGTCAATGACAAGCCACAAATATTAGCCCTTATCGATGTTTTGACATTGACTGTCGAGCTTGATATCAGAGCACATTATCTGTACGGGAGATACATCAAATTAGAGCGAGGAATTCCCCAAACTCGTTGGCCGTGTAGAGCGTGTAAAGGACGCGGTTGCGAGCGATGCGACCAAACTGGGCTTCAATACAAGAAAAGTGTTCAAGACCTTATTGGCAATCCATTACTTGACATGTTCCAAGCCAAAGAGCACGCGTTTCATGGCATGGGTCGAGAAGATATTGATGTCCGTTGTATGGGGCGTGGAAGGCCATTCGTTATCGAAATGAAAGAGCCAAAATTACGTTCTGTGGATGTTGTAAATGCAATGGAACAAATCAACACTTCTGCCGAAGGCAGTATACAAATTACTGGACTGAGAGATTCCAATCGAAGCGAAGTCGTCCGCGTAAAAGATACCCCAGCCGAGAAATCCTACACGATACGGTTCCGTATTCTTCCGTTAAGCGAAGCAGAATATACCGTATTAACTGCGCCGGTCGATTTAACCAATGAAGACGTGCAAGAACGAGGTGGAAAAGGTAAGAAAAAGTCCTCGAAACGAAAACGGAGAGGCGATAAGAAAAACGATCATACCAAACCTTTGCCAACCGTCATCGATGTACCTGAAGGACCCACTGAAGACGAGTTGAAAGCAATGAAAAAGGCTGAGCTCGTCGCAAAAGCGGAAGAGATGAAACTGAAAAAATCAGGGACAAAAGATGAACTTATCCAACGCATAATGGAATCGGGTCCACCGGCTCCAGTCCTCTTCGACTTACCAAAAAATGATCAAATCTTGCATACCATCGAAAAATTATCCGGGGTGATTTTGGCTCAACGTACTCCTGAGAGAGTCGCACATCGAAGGGCGGATTTAATCCGTAGAAGAACAGTTTATGAGACTTCAAAACCCTTGATTGAAACCATGGAAGATGGTGTTCGTGAAGTTGAATTTACATTGCGATGTGAATCGGGCACTTATGTCAAGGAAACGGTTCACGGCGATGGTGGAAGAACGCAACCGAGCCTCTCCTCACTGATTAAAGCAAAATGTGAAGTTCTCTGGCTTGATGTTGGCGATATACACGCAGATTGAGTTTTTTAACCGTGGGATTTCTGCATTATCTCGGAAATTCTGTGGTTGATTCTCCGTCGCGGTGCTTATATGGGAAAGGTAGGTCGCCAAAATGCTCCGAAGATGCGTATCTGCTGAACCGGACGAAAGGAGGCGACAAATATGAAGCGATCCAAAGGGCTACGAGTCGGAACACGAAGCATTCTACGTCGACGTAAAAACGAGCGTAGCCGAATCAACATCAGCCGTGTAATGCACGACTACCAAGAAGGGGACAGAGTTGCTATCGTCCTCGATGGTGGCCAACAGATGGGTATGCCACATCGCCGATTCCACGGACGAACTGGATTTATCCAAAAGCGCCAAGGTGTTGCTTGGGTAGTATCTGTGAAAGACGGAAACATGGCAAAAACCGTCATCGCCCGACCAGAGCACCTCCGCCCACTTGAATGAGGAATTACCATGACTGAAGAAGAACGATTCGTAGATTTTGCAACTGTTCGAACCTTGTTGTTGGAGGCAGAAAAGCGACGCAAGAACCTCACCTATGAGCAAAAAGCAGCGCTTCAACACGCTGAGTGGGCTGCCAGCGATGCTCGCAACGGTTACAAGACCGATCCTGAAGTATTCCAAGCTTTGAAAGAAGAACTGTGCGGTGTTGAGACACTCTCCACAGTCCCCCATCTTGCTGCTAAACTGGCAGAATTGATGCCGATGTTTCCAAACGATGTCAAGGCTGTTCTTGCATCCAGCAGAATGAGCATCAGCGACGATGAAATCAATTCTGTTTTGGAAATTGTTCGTCAGCACATTGGATTTGAGTGAACGTCTCCCCCTTGAGGTGACATACATGGCTGGCTCTCGTAAAGACCGTAATATCCGAGTAAATACTGGAAAGCGAAAGACCTCTCCGGCACCTGCTCCAACATCTTGGTCCCGCCCAGCGGAAGGCCGTGAAAAAGTCCAGCCCGCCAACAAAAAAGCAGAACAGAGAAGTTCTCCTCGCCGCGAAAACAACCAACGAACAAACGACCGACGAGGACGAAACAACCAACACAGAGGGCGTCAAAACAACAGGGGAACAAGACAAACTCCGAAATCTCCCCTCATGGAAGAAAATTGGGCAAGAGTGGTTGATCACGACCAAACAAAAAACGAAGTTATCGCAGTAAGTGAAGGTAAGTTGCTCTTGTGTCGCCTCAAACCAAAGCCTCAGGTGTCACCACTTCTTACCACTGCGCGAGTGTACATCGGTACTGATGAAAAACAACGCGAACACATTGACAGTGTTCTGGGCATGACCAACTTGGGTCGCGTAGCAAACCATGTGAAAGCCGACTTGCCCTTGGTCGTTCAAATTTTTATCGAAGAAAATGAACATCATTTCATCAGCGCTTTCTTTAATGTAGCCGGCAATATGTCTCTAAAGCAGCATGCATTTGAATTGCTGTCGGGAGTTGGAAACAAAAAAGCAATGCAAATGGTCGAAGCCCGAGGCTCATCTGGTTTTGAATCCTTAGCCGCATTGAACGAAGCATGCAACATCGACGCTGGAGAATTGCTAGCCAAACGATTCCTTTCCGAAATTGAAGACCGAAATATCCAACCACGGCTGCTCGACCTGCTTCTGCCGGTGAAGGCATGAGAGGAGCACGCTGGCTGATTGATTGTCTTCGTGACAAACAGCCCATTGACAAGAGCTTGGGGCAACACTTTCTGGTCAACGATGAACTCATTGCTCGTGCTGTAGAATTAGGGGATGTTGATTCCGACGATCATGTGCTCGAAGTTGGTCCTGGCCCCGGTGTTTTAACCGAAGCCTTGCTAGCAAACGGTTGTACATTAACATCCGTTGAAATAGACTCTGGCGCTGTTTCACACCTCAAGGATTGCTTTCTGCCTGAAATTGAATCGGGGCAACTGAATCTCCTCGAAGGAGACGTGCTAACCATTACTTGGCCGAAAGATATTACCAAGATAGTTGCCAACATTCCGTACCAAATCTCTTCACCTCTCATTGAACAAATAACCCGATACCACCGCAATCCTCGAACATCGTCGATTGAAGCAGTAGTACTGCTGGTACAGGAAGAATTTGCTGAACGGTTAACGATGGAATACGAAAGCGATGTTGGTTCACTTGGGATGACTGCAAGTCTTGACTGGATTTGCGAAAAAGAAGACAAGGTTGCTCCACACAACTTTAGCCCAATGCCAAAAGTCAACTCCTGTTATGTCACACTCGTACCTCACAACGAACAATGGCCTTGCGATGTTCGATTAATCCGACAGATGATTCATCTCGCGTTTCATCAACGAAGAAAAAAATTGCGTTCTACTTTGAAAAATGTTCCACGCCGAATCGGACGAATAAATGGATGGCATGCTCAGCGATGGAAAGACGCCTTTACTGCACACCAAAGTGATGAACGAATGGAAAGTAGGCCAGAAGAACTGGAACTTGAAGACTGGATTGAACTTTGTCAATCGTTTACTTCGACTACGGAGAACTCGTAGTTCATAAGGTGTCAATCGGTTGTATTTTTGACGCGTATCGATGAGAGGCTTTTCTTAGGAGTGTCTCCTCGCCTAGACTCGTCGGAGGGGATGCTATGGCCAAGAAGGACACCTATCTTGCTTTACTACGCCGAGGTATCGACGAAACTACTGCCCAGCAGTTGGCCGATTCCGGATTGAAAATTGGAGATCTAAAAAAGATTGACAAAGATATGCTGATTGAAAATTACGGGCTCAAAGCCGATATTGCCGACGGCGTCATCTCAATCATCACTGCTGGACCTCAAAGCCACGGTAAAGAACGGTATTTGTCAAAAGTCCTCGCTCCTGAGAAAAAACAGGAATCAAAGATTGAAGAAATCAAATTCCAGCGAAAGCAAAAAGACGTCCTAACGGAATTAGCCGAACAAAAAGAGCGACTTAAGATTGCGAAAGTCGAAGCCTTCCGTGCCAAAAAACTCATCATGAACAGACTCGGTAAAACCGTTGAACTGATTGTTAAACTAGAAAACAATCTTCATGACGAAGGCAAAGATGATCAAAAGGTAAAGATTCGAGACCAACTTGAAACTCGTGGTCTTGAAGCTGCTCGTGACCATGAAATGCTGGAGTTGGAAGGAACTCCTCAGGATATTGTGGATTTTCGAAGGAAACATGTTCCAGCGCTAATCTTCCATGCTTGCCCGTTTTGCGGTGACGAAATGGACCCACGCCAAGCACGTGACCAAGACCGCCCCCAAGATTGGGCATTCATGTGCTGGGAATGCGAAAAAAGTTTTACCCCAGAACTGTCAAATCTCGTTGAAACTCGTCTTGAAAACGGTACAAGAATCGTTATTGACCCCGATAAGAGGCCTCGAAACCCGGTTCCACCAAAACCAGCTTCGATGGACTTGACAAGTATGAACGAATTGATTCGTAAAGACCTCGAGGTCACCGGCGCAACTGCTGATGAAATGGTGAAGGCTGTTGAAGAAGGTGGATTGTCGGGCGGCCTTATGGACATTAACGACTGGATTGACCAAACTTTGGCTGCTAAGGATTACATTCAAGCGCAAGAAGATCGAGAAGACTTCATTCTGCGAACAGGTGCTGGAGCAACGAAATTCAACAAGTGGATGAAGAAAGCAGGCCTGTTCTTCAACAAACAGACTGGCAGATGGACTCGCCACAAAGACATGCGCTGAGGTGGTTCAATGTCCGCCAATGCGGTTGCTGAAAACGATACCTCGGTTGACCAATCGTCAAACCCGATTGTTCGATTTCTTCAAGGGGCAAAATTGCTCGGACAAACGCTCTATGTCGAGGGGTTGACACTTGTAGAGCATGCCGAACAAGCAGGTGTAGAAATTCCTACCAACTGTACCTCTGGAACCTGCGGAGCGTGTATGGTAACTCTCCTGTTCGGAGAGGTTCCTCTACCGGTGGAACTACCACCGGGTTTGGATGATTATTTGGTTGAAGAGGGTGCTCGACTCGGCTGCATAGGTTGCCCCTCTGGAGATGTCGATATTGATATCCGTCCGCCGCTGTAGAGGTTTTTTGATGTTGTTTGGATGGGGATTGAGCGATTGGATCATTCTCATCGTTGATATCGTTGCTGTTGTTCTTATTGTTCGTTTTCTCTCATGGAAAATTAAGCATAAGTTGGAAGAGGTGGAACTGCGTCAGAAACATGCCCTTCATCAGAAAAAACATCAACGAAAAGACACTTATTCCGCTGAATCAACAAAAGAGGACCCGCAAAAATGAGACGCGAGTGTTCAAGAACCGTGGACACACATGATGCATTATGTCCAGTCGAAGCGATGTCACGACTGGCCCATTGCCCATCGGTCAATTTGTACAGTTGGTTCGAAGAACGATTGTACAAGACTCACTGTTCCGTAACCAGGCTTTGAAAGGAGAAGTCACGCAATGGAAAAAGTACGCAAGTGGACACACCTACTTTTCTCTACGCGATAATGACGGGCAGATGAGTGCTGTAATATGGAAAGGGAAATGCGCGGTGGACCCGAGTATCAAAGAAGGAAGTGAAGTTGTTGTCCTTGCGTCACTCGACCTTTACGCCAAGCGAGGGAATATCCAACTTGTCGTTGACAAAATTGAACCGATCAGTATTTTGGGGGAACTTGAGAAGAAGAAGCGTCAATTAATCGAGCAACTCAAAAGAGAAGGAGAAATTGACAGAACTCGACACCCAATCCCACTGGTGCCAAAACACATCGCATTGGTAACAGGCGCAGGCTCTGCTGCCCTTTCCGATATGCAACGACTGATTGAGAACAGATGGCCGGGATTGCGAAGAACTGTGATTGGAGTCTTGGTTCAGGGGCCAAAAGCTGCTGAAGAAATTGTGCGTGGCCTTGCCATTACAAGAATACTTTCTGACCCAATTCGTGCTAAAAAAAGAGGTGAACCTCCGGTCGACCTCGTCATTTTAGGAAGGGGTGGAGGCTCTCCTGAAGACTTGTGGGCTTTCAATCTTGAACCCGTTGCACGAGCAATTCTTGCAAGCCCTGTACCATTGGTTTCGGCAGTTGGTCACGAATCGGATCTTCTCGTATCCGACCTAATTGCCGATTTACGTGCCTCAACGCCATCTGATGCTGTTGAGAGGGTCGTACCTTCACGAAATGAAATGGAATTCTTTCTCGACGAAATGAGTGAGCGGCTTAGTATCGCTTCGCGACGACAGTTGGCCGATTGCCAGAACAGACTCTCCATGTTGCAATCAAGACTCGTGGTGGCTCCGCTCATGGGATTAAATCGCGCCAAAGGAGATCTCATGGGATTCTCTTCTCGAATGAATATGGCTGCACATCACAGTTTTGCTCGCCAATCTACTCGCCTTGCACAACTTGGCGCATCATTAACTTCAATTCATCCACAAAGAGTTCTTGAAAGAGGGTATTCAATGACTCAAACCGTTGATGGAACCGTTCTCAGCAGTATCGCTGGTCTCGAAAGTGGACAAGAGGTTGTTCTCAATTTTGCAGACGGAACTGCTGGAGCAGAAATTAAGAAAATAAAAATGAGGGACGAAAATGAGTGATGAAATACCAACATATAGTGATGCAGTACAACGATTGGAAACAATCGTTTCCACATTGGAACGCGGAGGAATGGGGCTCGATGAGACGCTCAAATTGTACGAAGAAGGAGCTGAATTACTCAAGCTTTGCAAAAAGGAATTAGCTGCTGCAGAAGGAAAGTTAAACGAAATGCAACTTGATGAACTCGAAAGTGAACTGGGTTCAGAAACGAACGATTCGAATGCTTAATTTGGCAGGACTCTCGATTTTAACACAAGATATGCCGGTAAAGACCACCCGATTACCGAGGCGCCCCATGCGATAATTGAACCTGTATAAATGCCAAATTCTGGTAAAGAATAGATGGCTACAATTGCATAGATGGCAACACTCACACCTCCAAGCGCCATTGGCCCGGCCGCACCTCGCGGAACTGTCGAGCCTTGAGAGAGCCAGAGTGCGACCATACTGGTGAGAAAAATGGCCGGAAACACTGCTGCAAGACCTGCTACAAACGCTTGTCCTGTGCTTGAAAGCCAAACTGCGATACCGATTGCTACTGCAGCAGCGCTACCTCGAACGACAAGAATGACGAATGCAACCGGTTGTTTCCCTTTCGGTGCTTCACGATTATCCCAATTCATCCATGCTGCTAGAACAATAAGTGCCAACAATCCAAACAAGGCAATTCGAACTGGAGATACCCCTTCGTCTACTGCGTACTGTACGCCAAACAAAATTGCGAATCCAGTTAGCGCCCAAACCGCAAGAGAACTCAATGTTGTGATGAAAAGAGGTTTTTTCATCGATTCGATATAAGGAGGAATAACAATCCATACGCCGAGAAAAAGACTGTTAATCAACATCCCGTAAGGCACGATAATTAAACTGAGAACCAGAAGTTGTTCATCGCCTGCAAGATACATCCCTGCTGCTGCAGGAACAATGGTTGAAGGCATTGTTCCAAGTAAACCCCCAGTCAATCCACCCCACCGTTCGATAGCAAGAGTCACCAGAATGGCTACAACCCCCGCAAGCAGAGCGGAAATGAATATCGAAGTCGCCAACATCTCGTATCTCCAACAGAGATTTACGCAAATGGATCTAAGTGCACAATTTGGTCAACATCTATTTTCTTGTACCCACGTTCACGAGCATTTTCTGCTGCTTTCGTAAGCATTGCCCTCATCCAGCCAAGAGACATTAGCGTCTGCATTTTGGTGATTGATTCAATAAAATGAACTGGGTTGCCACCAAATTGAGTGTTGCTACGAATATCGGCTTCCAATTTCTCAATAACCAGATAATATGTTTCAATTAATTCCTCAACTGCATCTTTTGTAACCGGCATCTTTGCGTGGGTTTTAGCAAGTGATAAGAGCGATGATTCTGTAAGAATGCCGCCGCCTTGACTTATCACGAAATCTTCGGTTGGAACAGCAGTAGGCATCTCTTCATCCTCGTTTTCACTTGTAATGTTCATTCCCGCAACCGCAATTTCAAGGTGGCGTGGCTTAATCGTTGCAACCCTGTCTTTTTCTGCTGCTACCTCTGCATGATAGACAATTTTTGAGAGATACTTCTCAACTTGAGCAATGCCTGCTTGCACCGCTGCTGAACCTACTGATTCAACACCCTTGATTTGGTCAATCATAAGTTCACGCGTACGGTTGTAATTCAAACGGGTACGATAGGGGTCGTCAAGGGTTTTGCGCTCAGGGTCTTGCGCAAGTGTCGCTGATTCCATTTCTGGAACAAAACGTTGAATTTCTTCACATGCCAGTTCAACCAAACGTTGTTTTACTGCACCTGCAAGACGCATTTCGGTAAAATTTGACGCAACTGCTCCAATATGACCGGTCGAGTAAGGCTTTGCCATAGACTGAACACAACGCAGACGCAACTTGAACACTATGGTGAATTTATTTGATTACTCTACCATGCCATCGTCTCGGCCCATGGCTTGAGAAATCTCCCACGCATGTAGACATTCATGACCGCCGAGAAAACCACCTGCCTCCCTGCTTGGGCCGATGAATTCAGAACCACAGAATTGGCAAAAAACACTCACAATAGGTTCATTGTAATAGGTCCCATTTGCAGTTTTCCTTACAGGGATTCGTTTACCAACATCTTCGTGATCCCAGCCTTCTAGTTTCTCGCATATATCTTCATCTTGTTGTTCTTCAGCCATCATTACCACTCCGTTAGCCATGGCCATGCGCCACCTGCAGTCACTGGATGCATACCTTCAGAATCACGAATCCAAGTGTCTTCGCTCCCAATACTTCCTTCCCCATACACGACTTTGGGTTCGATTGCCATGGTCCCACCAATTGGAAGCGGACGGTCAAAACCAGCTGCCACTACCGGAGATTCATCAAGTTGCAGACCGACTGAATGACCTAAAAAACGACTCTGGTCGGGATTCATTCCCATCAAATGCCCTTCATAACCCAGTTCAACTGCAAGAGCATATGCTTCGTTCCACGCATCTTCACAAGTACGGCCTTGATCTAATACATCCACGACTGTGTCCTTTACTGCTAGCATATCCTCCAGACGTTGATGCCATTGCTGTGAAAGCGTTCCTGCAACAAACATGCGAGTCATATCAACGATGTATCCGCGATGGGCGTGTACTAAATCCACCAATACCGGCTCGTTTGGTTTGATGCGATGAAATCCCGAACCCATACCAGCCAATGGATGTGCACCTGTCCCTCCAACTGCTGAGTCAAAGAAAGATGGTATTCCACCGGCTCGACCGGATACGATTACTCCTCGGTCGCATTGCAAAGGAAAACGGCGCATCTGCACATTACCACCAAATCCTTCAGAGCGGCTTACTGCTTCAGCAGCAGCAACCAATTCCAATTCAGTGACCCCTTCACTCCCAACGGCTTCAACAGCCTCAAACATTCGCAATTGAACCTCGGCCGCAGCATCCATTTGCTGTCTTTCCCACTGTGATTTAATCTCACGTTGGCCATGGATAATAGAAGTCACATCAGGACATGTTCCCAGTTCACTCAACATACGCTGAAATCTTTGAGAGAACGTTGCTGGCAACTCACCGTATTGCAAACCGGGGGCTGATTCAACGCCTCTTTGACGCAAAACCTCTACCAACTGAGATGAGCGAGGAAACGACTGGATGTCGTGGGGAGCGTTTGTCCCCCCACTTTCATACACTGCTCTTTTCAATGAACGACGAACAAACAAGACACTGCGGTTCTGTTCAGCAGTACTTGAAGGAATGAACATTGATGCGTTTTGCCGACCGCCTGAAAAATAGTACAAGTCAACTGGATGTTGAATGAATGCCCCTGATATTCCTGCTTCAGCAAGCAGTTCACCGAGTTGGTTTTGTCGAGCCTCAAGTTCCGATACCGGAACTCTCCAATCCTGACCTTCGGGACCAGCAAGGTACTCTTCGTCCCAGCCGGTCATGAAACAACGGTGCTGGCAACCGTTCAAAACGGCATCGCTTAAACTTCAATTTTTGGGGCAATCCAAGACTCCGTTTCTTCGAGTCGTTTTCTAGCAATTGCACAATACTCTTCGGAAAGGTCGACACCGATGTATGCTCTACCGGTATTTTTGGCAGCAACACAAGTAGTCCCAGAACCGTTGAATGGATCAAGTACGATATCTCCTGCAAAAGAATACATCTCTATGCAGCGCTTTGGGAGTTCCACTGGGAAAGGTGCTGGATGATTCACACGCGAGGCACGTTCGGTTGCAAAAGACCAAATTGACTTTGTATGCTGAATAAAATCATCGCGGGGGATAGTGTCGATCCGTCCCTCTTCTCGTTCGGACTTTTCTCGAAGCAACTTGTAATTACCCTTCGAGAAAACGAGGAGATATTCATGTACATCGCGCAGACATGGATTACTTGCAGATTGAAAAGAACCCCATGCACATGAAGAGCCGGCGCTTGCAGATTTATCCCAAATAATCTCACCCCTCATAAGGAATCCAAGTTGGTTCATCATGAGGTTGATGTGGCTTGACAGTGGGATGTACGGTTTTCGTCCAAGGTTGGCCACATTCACCACCATGCGACCCCCTGGTACCAGGACCCTGTAACACTCGGCGAACACATTGTACAACATCTCAAGATATTCGCTCAAAGACAAATCCTCATCGTATGCTTTGCTGGCGTTGTATGGCGGAGAAGTAACTACCAAATGTACGCAATTATCGGGAATTTCGAGATTGCGAGAGTCACCATGAATGACGGTATTGGCAAGTGTTGGAGGCAACTCTTGCTGCTTTCCGACATCCCTGCTTGAAACGATGCCGTCGTATAATCGACTACCGTAGTATCTTGATGAATCATGACCTTCTCTTCTCGAGACACCGAACGAAGATGTGCTGGTACTCGCTCTCTTGCGAGGGCCTTTGAGAGATTCATCCTCACTAGGTTCGTCTCGCGCCATCTATTGTCAGCGGACTTTGGAGATATATCACCTTTCGCGCCAACCGAGACGTTTAGACGCGCGGTTGTAGAGTGAAGAGTGGTTTCCGAATTTGAAATTAAGCCGTTGCAATGAAAAACCGAGGACTCTTGGACACTACAATGGCGAGAGTGTTAACCCTCGACAATGTCAACGTTGACAACAAGACAGTCTTGGTTCGTGTTGACATTAATTCTCCTTTACGCCCTGACACCAAAGCGTTTCTTGATACCACTCGAATCAAGGCTATTGTCCCGACTCTTAACCGATTGATTGGGGCCAAAGTCGTCTTGTTAGCACATCAGTCTCGCCCCGGAAAAAATGATTTCACAACAACACTTGGCCATTCGAGAGAATTAGGTCGTATTCTTGGTCGGCCCATCAAGTGGGTAGACGACCTTGCCGGAGAAAAAGCGATGAATGCTATTGAAAGCCTAAAGGTCGGTGAAATTTTGATGTTGAACAACGTACGTATGTACGATGAAGAACTCAACTCAAAAGGTAATTTTCACCAACTCTCAGAGACGACAATCGTTCAAAACCTTGCGAGTGTAGCTGATTTGTTTGTTTATGATGCTTTTGCGTGCGCTCATCGCAGTACCGCTACTGGTGTCGGTTTTACCCATCTCATACCCTGCGTTGCTGGAGAAGTAATGAACAACGAAATCACAAAACTCGACCTTGCATTGCAGAATCCTGCTCGTCCGTGCCTTGCGGTTCTAGGAGGCATCAAGGTTGACGATTCAATTGCCGTTGCGGATCACATGTTACGGAACAATATCTGCGATGAATTCTGGGCCACTGGAGGAGTAGCGAACTTGTTACTTGAACTGTCGGGCTACAGCATTGGTTCTGTCAATCATGATTTTTTGGTTAAAGAACTTGGGAAAAACTGGCATCAAACCGTTGAAACTGCGAAAGCACTCATTGTTGATTTCAAAGAAAAAATACACTTGCCTGTCGATGTTGCCGCCAATATTGAAGACAACCGAGTTGACATCGGAGTCGATAAATTACCGATTGAAGCACCAATTTTTGACCTCGGGATTCAATCCATTCGAAATCTCTCCGCCGCAATAAAAAACGCTGGAACCATACATCTCAACGGTCCTGCTGGAGTATTTGAGCGCCCTGACTTCGCTTTTGGGACAATTGAAATGTTGAACGCTTGTGCTGAATCAAAGGCTTATGTGGTTGTTGGAGGAGGCCATACTGCGACACTCATTGTGAAACACGGCCTACGAAACAAGATGGGGCACCTCTCCACCGGAGGAGGAGCATGTTTGGATTATATCGCTGGAAAAATACTGCCAGCAGTAGCAAGCCTCGAGGCCAGCGCTAAAGCTTTCACACTGAACATCCAAAAGGCAGTCGACCAATAAAGAGCCACTGGGGAGGTTCGAACTCCCGACCTCCTGATTACGAATCAGGTGCTATACCAGCTAAGCCACAGTGGCGCTAATCAATCGCAGGAATGAAGAGACATAAGCCAAACGGTTGAAAGCGTTCATGAGGGTTGAGGGAAACCCGCTGGCATGGCCGAAGACATGGGTGTGCGCTATCGCAACGCGGTCCTCTATGACGAAAAAGGCCACAAACACATCGGCGATGTGCTGCTCCATGAGGATGGAAACTGGTCCAAATCAATCGGTGACGAGGATGTTCAACAAGACCTCGATGGCTCCAATCGATTGATTACGCGTAGTTTGCAAAATTGGCATACGCATCTTGCTATGCAGTTGAATGCTCGTGATTTTAGCGATGGTTTTCCACTCCATCGCTGGCTCAACGAAGCAATCTTTCCAACCGAGGCAAAATTAAATCCTGAATACGTTCGAGTTGGGGCTCAAGCAGCAGCTGCTGAAATGATTCGAACCGGTTGTTCGTTCGCCGCAGACATGTACTTCTATCCGGCAATAACCGGTCAAGTTCTATCCGAGGCTGGTCTTCGAGGATTGGTTGGTGGTCCGGTGAGTGATGCTGCTTTACCTTCTCACCCTGATGCTGCATCGGCCCTCGATGAACTCGATTCAATACTCAAAAATCAAAAGCCGGACGATATGATACAGTATGCTATAGCAACTCATTCGGTCTATCTGTGCAACGAAGACACTTTGCGGAAAGCCTCAGAACTCGCAGAAAAAAGAGCGGCTCGCCTGCACATACATGTAAGCGAGACTCGTAAAGAAATCGCCGACTGTCACGAGAAGACCGGCCTCTATCCTATTGAATACTTAGACAGCCTTGATTTCTTCAAACCCGGAACGGTTTGTGCTCATGCTTCATGGGTGAAGAAAAACGAAATTCGAATGTTGGCCGAGCATGATGTTACTGCAGTTCATTGCCCCTCTTCAAACATGAAAATAGCATGTGGAGGAACGTTGTCCTACCCCGCCTACATGGAAGCTGGAGTCGATGTTCGGATCGGTACCGACGGTGCTGCATCATCCGGAAGCGGACTTGATATGTTGTCTGAAGCAAGACTCGCCGCACTGGTCCAACGTCACGACCACTGGGATGCTACGCTTCTACCGGCAACCGATGTCTTCCAAATTGCATCCAAGGGAAGTAAAGATTGGGCAGTGTGGAACCTCAATGATATCAGAATGCGACCACTCGGACGCAGTGGAAACAGACACATTGCAAACTTAGTGTTCAATGGTGCGGAATGTCTTGACATGTGGGTCAATGGAGTCGGGGTTCGAATGAACGGAGAAACCACTTCAATCGATGAAATGCAAGCATGGAATGAACTTGACCGTGCTGTTGAAACATATTATGAAGGTGTTGAGTAACTACTTCATTCTCGATAGCCCGATGCCACCTATACCAAGGAGAAAGGTAAACAAATAGGTTGCAGGACCTGCAGAGAAATGAACTTCATAATCAATATTTAATTTGGTACCTTCTGGAATCGCTCCGGACTTGGTACCAACTCCTGCAAAGTATTCACCTGACATAACCTTCCATTCCATGCCTTCAGAACCATCTGCCCCGGTAGATTCGTAGCCAGTATCGCCAAATTGGCAGGTTTGACTATCGGATGTTGATATCAATCCAGCGCCCCCATTTGAACGAATACTGTCGCACTGAGACTTCTTTTCTTCATCAGCAATGACAACGAAAATGTCGTCTCTATCCCAAGTGATTGTGGTTTTCGCACCAATCAACAGCGGAACTGGATTTCCAGGTATTGCTTCGTCTGAGAAGAAGACAAAACCATCGACATTTGGAGTGGGGAGGTCTTCAACCTGCCCTTGGGCAGTATAGCCTATCGTTCCGAACACAAGAATCAACACAGCAAGAATCGACAAACCGATACCCATGGTGTTCTTTAGAGCCATAAAAGTCACCTCACATCTGGAAAAAGGCGAGAGCGAGAATAATGTAACATGCTAGCAACATTACGCCCTCCAACCAATTTGACTTACCATCGCTCATAATCGAATTAGCAACCAAGACCGACATGAATGTTGCAGCTGTTTCCAACAATCCAAATTCAAGAGTAAGTCCAACACCAAGGAACCATGAAAACAAAATCATCAATGGAGCGACGAACAAAGCAATTTGTACGCTGCTACCGATTGCGATAGCGATTGAAAGGTCCATTTTGTCTTTTCCTGCGACGAGCACTGCGGTGAAATGTTCAGCAGCATTACCAAAGAAAGGAAGCAGAATAACCCCGATGAACAATTCAGGAAGATGCCACTTTTCTACGGCCACCTCAAGGCTGTGAACAAGTATGTGTGCCATCCAGCCAACCAAGACAGTAGACAGGATCAGGAGAATCCAAGCATCTCTTATCGACATTTGAGGGGATTCGTGCGTGCCGTGTCCAGATTCAGTGGCAAACACGTCAACATGGGTTTTGAGTTGGAAGAGCAACGCAAGACCGTAGATAATAAGTAAAACGATTGCTGTATAGTGAGAGAGTTTTTCTACGTCACCAATGCTACCTCCCGAGTGATGAACGGCACTGGGGATGATGAGAGCAACAATGGCGAGAAGAAGGAGTGAGCCGTTCATCTGCCCCGTCTCTTGATTGAAATTCTGCACCTTGTGATTGAGGCCGCCCCAAAGCAGTGCAAGGCCAAAGACTAGCAACAAATTTCCAAGAATCGAACCGATTAGCGATGCTTGAGTAACCGTAATCATGGTGTCCTTAATCTCATCATTTTTGGAGGCTGCATACAATGCTAAACCGGCAATTATCATTTCAACAGCATTTCCAAAAGTAGCGTTGAGAAGGCCTCCGACGGCTTCTCCAGTACGTAATGCAATTTCTTCTGTTGCCTTACCCATAAGGAAAGCGAGCGGCATGATTGCAATCATAGAAAACAAAAATGCAAGGCCGCCCATATGAGTGTAATTTGCATAAAGTGCTAATGGTACAGCGAGAAGCAAGATATTCAATTTGTTTTTGCGAGGGTCAAAAGAGGCGAAGAGATGTTCGATTTCATCGGTTAATTCTTCACTCAATACATCTGACTTGTTGGCTGTTGTCGGTTCCGACATGGTTCAGTCGAGGAGGGTTTAGCCCTTGACTTCACCGCTCATTGAACTTCAATCATCGCTCTTTTTTCGACCAACTGTTCGACGCTTCGGTGCTTTTCGAGGTGCTGCTCGACGGCCAACAGAACGCTTCTTAGCAACGGGTTGCTTTTCTTCGACTTCTTCTTCGTCGTCATCGTCATATGCCCCCCAATCGATACCGTCATCATCGTCGTCATCTACATCCTTAATCTCAGGAACTTCCTTCTTTCGGCGAGTTTTTCTCTCCACAGTATTGACTGCAAAAGGATCGTCTTCGTCGTCTTCTTCAGGTTCAGCGGATTTCTCTTCTTTGCCCCCACTGGTGTCAGTAACAGCGGCCATGTCAAGATCTTGAGAGGTTCCAATAAACTCAGACATCCAGTCTTCGTCATCAACTTCATCGTCATCTTTCTTTTTCTTTGGCCCGCTCATACTGGTTTGGATAACCATAACCATGACCACCATTGAGAGGATAAAAATACCTGACAAAATCCAAACGAGAATGTAGGGTGGGTCGGTCATTGATGGCTTGACTACGATCGGTTCAGGCTCTGCCTTAAGCGATTCAACATAATTGCAAGACGTTGTTCCATCTAATCTGTTACGACATTCGTCAACAACAAAAATCACGTACAAAGAACGTTCGTTACCTGCTGAATCTATTGCTCGAACGAAAACAGCGTGCTGGCCTGGCAAAAAGTTACCAGCTGAAAACTCGAGATCCATTACCAAAGAACTGTTGTCTCCTTCTAAATTTGTCAATTCACTAGCCTCTGTCCATGGAGTAGAAATCGATTCTGAGGTCCCATAGTTGTAAGTAAACTTGTACTGGAATGAATCAATTCGAACGTCATCGGAGGCCCCTGCGAGGAGTTGAATCTTGTTTCCGTACAAATACTTTGAATTGGCATCCGTACTCGATGAAGGCGAATAAATGACGACCTCGGGGGGAACTGCATCAACTGCTCGATCAGACCAAGATTGTGTTGCTTGGTTGTTGGCTAAATCCTCCATACTGACTTCAAATTTGAGCGTACCTGGTGGCGTAGTGGCAGTGATGAAGAAATCGAGCTGATAAACTGGACCTCGGTCCGGATTACCGGCATTCTCTTGAATCATTGCCATTTCTTTCTCTCCTCCAAGGATATCGCCACCACCAATCGTGGTAATGTTGAGCATCGGGCTGACATCGAGATATTCATCGAACTCTATCTGGACTTTGTAATCGCCTGCAATAAGAGATGGGCTGGAAAATGCTTCGTTGTTGTCGTTGATGAGTGTAATCGATGCTTCAGGAGGTTTGGTATCTTCAGACACTTTAATCGCAGGAGAGCCAAAACCTGAGTATGTTTCAGGATCACTGTTGCCCCACTTATCAGCAACGGTAACGCAATACCATACTTCACGGTCTACATCTTCAGGAATCTCAACTTGTCGGAAAAAAGTATCTTCAGTGGATGTTCCAGCCTGGATGTCATCGATTACCAATTCCCATCCTTCGTCTTCAACGGAACTGATTCCACTTTCATCTTCACCGAATGGCTCCCCATAGTGACGCCAAACTTGGTACACCTCGTTGATTTCGTTTGCGTTAAACCACTCAATAGTCACCTTGTTAAGGTAACCAATCGATTTCACTTCTTTCATGCTTACACGCGAAGGGGCTGTGGTATCTTCCTCATTTCCTTCAGCAATCTGGAACATGTTTTGTGTCAAATTTTTGTACATGTAGGTTTCACTTAGATGGCCGTA